>NZ_JACSMM010000011.1:0-64850 GCF_018618655.1 Exiguobacterium sp. s95
AAAGTCACGTTGACGAAGCTTGCGCTTCATTCATTGTTTGTATCCGAAGATACGTTTTTTGCCTCATCGTTCAGTTTTCAAAGTTCGTCCGCGCCTGTTTTGGCGACTCAATTAGAATACCAAGTCTGGAACGATAAGTCAACAACTTTTTAAAAGAAGTTTTTTCGTTCGTTTCAAGCGTGCGTCCTCTTTAGGACATGAAATAATATACCATGCGATTTATTATTGTGCAAGCATTTTTGATAATTAATTTTAATTTCATAAAAAATTGTTTTATAACTTTTGACTAGACTTTCATTTTTTGTTGGTATAAGTGGCTTTTGCCACGTCTTCCTGTTTTTGAGCCGTACCTTTCGACTTTTAGCATTCACCTTTTTCAGGACACCTGTCACATACGGCTCAAACAGAGAACTAACCTATTCCTAGCAGATCCACCTAAATGTTTCCCTCTTCATAAAAGTTGATCTACAGAATGATTAAACTACGCGTTTCTTCTATATAGTAAGTCTGCTTTAATCCATCAGCTGCATAATGTTCAACTGCCGGTCTTCCATTAAGTCTTTCACGACTTGCTGGTTCTGCTCATCATAGACGATGACAGGACGATCAAAGATGACATTCTTCCGCACGACAGTTGCAATTTTTCCGTTACTCATCAAAACACGATCTCCGATTCCAATCGGCAATAGAAGTTGTCCGAGTAATGTAACGTACTTCGAATCGTACTGCATCGGCCGCGCTTTTAGGTGAACGTATGCATCGTATGCCGTATAAGCCTCCCGGTATGGACGCCAGCTTGTCATTGCCGCAAAAACATCTGCTACGATGAAAAGACGTGTATGATCCATGATTTTATCACCCGTGGCTTTTAATGGGTAACCGGATCCGTCTAGACGTTCATGGTGTTGGACGATTAAACGTTTGACCGTATCTGAAATGACCGTATCGTTTTGTAAGGCTTGATAAGCCATCGCCGGATGTCGATGGAAAATCTCTTGTTGCATCGCTTCATATCGTTTTGTATGTCGCCACTCCATGATGCGTGCGAGTCCATAGTCTGCAAAGTAAGAGGCTGTCCATAAGTCTTGAATCATCTTTCGTTCTTTTCTGACTGCTTCCGCTAACAACTGAGCGAGTGCCCCTCGATAAATCGCATGGCGAACTGTGTATGCTTCCGTTCCCCGTTCAAGGAAGAACGGTAAAATATCTTCCCGACGAACTGTATCGGGCATCGAGTTTTTAACCCATTTCAAAGCTTCATATGTATTCGGGGTGAAACCTTGTTCCCATGAGGTGAAGACTTGATTATAGGAACCAACAAGTTCTTCGAATGGATTTTCGCTCACTTCTTGAAGACGAACCATCTCTTGTTGACTTTCTTCGACTAGACCTTCTGGTCGTTCCTCAATATCGATTTCCTTAATCAAAAACCGTTTCAGGCGTCTTAGTTCGTCTGTCCCTAGTTTTTTTCCAGCTTCGACAATCGGTATATCGGTATGTAAAAAGACTGACTCCTTTACCCGATCGCCGATGATGAGTCGCTCGCTTGCGATACGCATCTTACCTCGTCCCTTTCTCTCATCAGTTTTATTTGTAGAAAAACAGCAGAGTAGGGACATCTACCGTCCGACTCTGCTGTACCTCTTTATTCCATACTGATGTTATTCTTCTGTTTCTTCGATTACTGTTTCTGCTTCAACAACCGGAGAAATGTTTTCTTCATCCACGACAGTCGACAGCTCATCAACGATCGTTTCTTCGTTTTCTTCTTTTTTCAGTTTCGCGACGGTAGCGACACGGTCACCTTCTTCAATCCGGATGACTTTGACACCTTGTGTGTTACGTCCGACACGTGAAATATTTTGTGAATCGGTCCGGATGACGATTCCGCCTTCTGTCATGATCATGATGTCATCATCGACGTCAACGATTCGCAGGGCAGCAATTTGACCAATCCGGTCGTTCACTTTACTTGCAATCAATCCTTTACCACCACGCGTCTGGCTTCGGAACTCAGTCATTGGTGTCCGCTTCCCGAATCCTTTTTCCGTAATGACGAGGACATCTTGTTCTTCACGCGCAAGCTCCATGCCGATGACGATATCTTCTTCTGCTAGTTTCATCGCTTTGACACCACGCGCACCACGTCCCATTGAACGAACGTTTGTGATCGGGAAACGAATCGCCTTACCACGGTTTGAAACGGTAAAGACTTCATCGTCTGTCGATGCGAGACGGACAGATGTCAATTCGTCGTCTTCGAACAGACGAATCGCAATCAGACCGTTTTTATTAATCCGGGCATAAGCAGAGAGTGGCGAACGTTTAACGCGTCCTTTACGTGTCATGAAGATTAATGATTTTTGCTCATCCTGCATGACTTCTTCTGCATCAAGTACCTCTTCCGCTTCTTCTTCCGGTGTTACGTCGTCATCCGATTCGATTGTCGCTTCGATGATGGATTCTTCGACGACATTTTGCTCTTCCAGGTATCGTTTAAAGTTAACTGGAATCATCGTCTCGACCTTTTCACCGCGTTCAATCTGAATCAGGTTGATGATCGGCACACCTTTTGAAGTCCGGCTCATCTCAGGTACTTCATACCCACGGATGCGGTAGACTTTCCCGCGGTTTGTAAAGAACAGGATCGTATCATGCGTCGAACACGATAAGAGACGTGTTACATAATCCGCATCATTCGTACCGATTCCTTGGACACCACGACCACCACGACGTTGTGCACGATACGAATCCGTCGTGAGACGTTTAATGTATCCACTGCTCGTCAATGTGATGATGATATCTTTTTCAGGAATCAAATCTTCATCTTCGAATTCGATGTGGTCCATCCGAATTTCAGTCCGGCGTTTGTCGTTGAAGCGTTCTTTCACTTCTTCGAGTTCCGTCCGAATCAATTCAAGCAATTCTTCATCGCTTTCGAGAATTTTTTTGAGTTCCGTGATCAGCTGCATGATTTCATCATATTCAGCATCGATTTTCTCACGTTCGAGTCCTGTTAGACGTTGAAGACGCATATCAAGAATCGCTTGCGATTGTTTCTCAGACAAAGCAAACCGATCCATCAACTGTTCGCGTGCCGCATCAGCCGTTCGGTTCGCTCGGATGATTTTGATGACTTCATCCAAGTGATCGAGTGCGATGCGAAGACCCGCAAGAAGATGTTCCCGTGCTTCCGCCTTCTCAAGGTCGAACTGTGTCCGGCGACGGACGATTTCTTTTTGGTGCTCGAGGTAATGATAGAGCATCTCTTTGAGTGTCAGCGTTTTCGGACGACCACCCACGATCGCAAGCATGTTGACACCAAACGTCGTTTGCATCGATGTCTGTTTATATAAGTTATTTAAGATGACACTTGCGTTCGCGTCACGACGAATTTCCATGACGATCCGCATACCACGACGATCGGATTCGTCACGTAAGTCCGTAATGCCTTCAATTTTCTTCTCACGGACGAGATCGGCGATTTTTTCTACGAGACGCGCCTTGTTGACTTGATATGGCAGTTCCGTCACGATGATCCGCTCGCGGTCTTTTTTAGCTTGTTCGATTTCTGCTTTCGCACGAACGATGATTGACCCACGTCCCGTTTCATAGGCACGGCGAATCCCGCTTCGACCTAAGATTTCACCGGCTGTCGGGAAATCAGGACCTGGAATGTGTTGCATCAACTCGGAAATCGTAATCTCCGGGTTATGCGTTAGCGCAAGTACGCCATCGATGACTTCACCTAATTGGTGCGGCGGAATGTTTGTTGCCATCCCGACTGCGATCCCGCTTGATCCATTGACGAGCAAGTTTGGAAAACGCGACGGTAAGACTTCTGGTTCGCGCTCTGATCCATCATAGTTATCTTTGAAATCAACGGTATTTTTATTGATATCGCGAACGATTTCCATCGCGATTTTTGACATACGGGCTTCCGTATATCGCATCGCAGCGGCAGAGTCGCCGTCGACAGAACCGAAGTTTCCGTGTCCATCCACGAGCTCATACCGGTAGCTGAAGTCCTGTGCCATCCGAACCATCGTGTCGTAAACAGCAGAATCACCGTGTGGGTGGTACTTACCGATAACTTCACCGACGATACGGGCAGATTTTTTATGTGGCTTATCTGCGCGGATACCGAGATCGTTCATCGCATAAAGAATACGACGATGTCCTGGCTTCAGACCGTCACGTACGTCAGGAAGTGCACGTGCGACGATGACGCTCATCGCGTAATCCATGAAGGATGTACGCATTTCTTGACTAATATTTATATCTTTAATGATTCCTTGTTGATCGGACATTCGTCTGGCCACCCTCTCTATTCAACGTTAAATATCCAAGTTCTTCACGTAATGCGCGTGCGACTGGATAAAGTCACGACGTGGTTCTACCTGATCTCCCATCAAGATATCGAATACTTCATCCGCTTCGATGGCATCTTGAAGTTCAACCCGAAGCATTTGACGACCACTCGGATCCATCGTCGTTTCCCAAAGTTGCTCTGGATCCATCTCACCGAGACCTTTGTAACGCTGAATGTCGTAACGCGCGTTTTCTGGAAGTGCGGCTAAGGCCTCGTTCAGCTCACGTTCGTTATGCACATACGTGATGTTTTTCCCTTGCTTGATTCCGTATAGCGGCGGTTGTGCGATATAGACATAACCATGCTCGACGAGCGGACGCATATACCGGTAGAAGAACGTCAACAGGAGTGTCCGGATGTGGGCACCATCGACGTCGGCATCGGTCATGATGATGACTTTATGATACCGTGCTTTTTCGATGTTGAATTCTGAACCGATACTCGTTCCGAGTGCGGTAATGATCGTCCGGATCTCGTTACTGCCGAGAATTTTATCGAGACGGGCTTTTTCAACGTTCAAAATTTTACCACGGATCGGTAAAATCGCTTGGAAGTGACGGTCACGACCTGATTTCGCAGAACCACCCGCTGAGTCACCCTCAACGATATAAATTTCTGAAATCGTTGCATCCCGCGATGAACAGTCGGCCAATTTACCAGGAAGTGAACTTACTTCAAGGACACCTTTACGACGTGTCAATTCACGCGCGCGTTTCGCTGCCATCCGGGCACGCGAGGCCATCATTCCTTTTTCGACGATTGCACGAGCATTCGACGGGTTTTCCATCATGAACTGTTCAAAGATGGAAGAGAATAACGTATCGGTCGCTGTTCGAGCATCCGAGTTACCGAGCTTCGTTTTCGTTTGTCCTTCGAATTGGGGGTTCGGGTGTTTGATCGAGACGATTGCCGTCATTCCTTCACGGACGTCTTCCCCAGACAACGTACCGTCTGCTTCTTTCATCAAACCGAACTTCTTCGCATAGTCATTGATGACACGCGTCAACGCCGTCTTAAAGCCCGTTTCATGCGTACCACCTTCATGCGTCGGAATGTTGTTCGTAAACGAATAGATGTTGGCTGCAAAGCCATCGTTGTATTGAAGCGCAACTTCGACTTCGATGCCATCCTTCGTTCCGTGGACGTAGACCGGTTCCGGGTGAACAACTTCTTTCGAGCGGTTCAAGTGTTCAACGTACGACTTGATTCCACCTTCGTAATGGAAGTGCCGCGTAATCGGTTCTTCTGCACGATCGTCCGTAATGACGATGTTCAGACCTTTATTCAAGAAAGCGAGTTCACGTAAACGTGTCGCAAGTAAATCGTAATCGTATTCGAGTGTTTCCTGGAAGATTTCACTGTCCGGGAAGAAACGAATCATTGTCCCTGTCTCTTCTGAAGTCCCGATGATTTCGAGATCTTGTGTTGGAACACCACGATGATACGATTGATAATAGAGCTTCTCGTTCCGCTTAACGAATACTTCAAGCTTCGTCGACAACGCATTGACGACCGAAGCCCCGACACCGTGAAGACCACCTGATACTTTGTAGCCTCCGCCACCAAACTTACCGCCGGCATGGAGGACCGTTAAAATGACTTCGACTGCAGGACGTCCCATTTTTTCTTGAATATCAATCGGAATCCCCCGACCGTTATCCTCAACTAGAATCGAGTTCCCTGGTTCAATCGTGACTTTAATCGTGTCACAGTATCCAGCCAGTGCTTCATCAATCGAGTTATCGACGATTTCCCAAACTAAATGGTGGAGCCCTTTCGACGCGGTTGATCCAATATACATACCTGGACGTTTTCGAACGGCTTCAAGACCTTCAAGTACCTGAATCTGATCGGCACCGTACCCTTGTTCCAATTCCATATCTTCATGATTACTCATCGGTTTTCTCACCTACTGTTTCTTTATAGGATGTCTCTTCCAAAATAACTGCTCCTTGTTTCACGTGGAACAACTTCGCTTGTCTAATCGTTTCATGTGCGATTCCCTCGACACTCGTCGTCGTCAGGATCGTCTGAACCTTTTGTTGCATCGTATCGAGTAAATGGGTTTGACGATGATCATCGAGTTCCGATAACACATCGTCTAGAAGAAGTAGCGGGTATTCCCCAACCTCCTCATGAATCAACTCAATCTCTGCTAGCTTCAACGAGAGCGCAGCCGTCCGTTGCTGTCCTTGTGAACCGTACGTCTGGACATTTCGTCCATTGACCTCCATTTCGAAGTCATCACGGTGTGGACCAAATAACGTCACGCCTCGTCTAATTTCATTTTCTTTTATTTTACCAAACTTCTGCGTATAAGAAGCAGTCATTCCTTCGACATCCAGCGAATCATCACTAAATGTATCGGATCGATAGCGTAGAACGAGTTCTTCCTGTCCACGACTGATTCCATCATGAATCGGTCGCGCCCACTTTTCGAGCTGGGCAATGAAATGATGACGGCGTTGAACGATTTTAACGGCAAGCGTAATCATCTGTTCCGTCAAAATGTCGAGGAACGTCTCGTCCCCCCCTTTAATTGACAACTGCTTCAACAACGCATTTCGTTGTTTCAACACTTTCAGGTATTGACTTAATTCATGCAGGTAGACCGGACTGACTTGACCAATCTCCATATCTAAAAAGCGACGCCGTACTTGTGGACTGCCTTTGACGATGTGCAAATCCTCTGGTGCGAACAACACGATATTGAGCGCCCCGATATAATCACTGAGGCGCCGCTGTTCGAGATGATTGAGCTTCGCCTTCTTCCCACGACTCGAAATCTGGATTTCCTGCGAATGGGGACCCATCCGCTTCATGACACGTCCTTCGACGCGCGCTGCTTCCGCATCCCACTGGATCAGTTCCTTATCGTGTGTCGTCCGGTGCGATTTCGCGAGCGCCAATACGTGGATCGCTTCAAGCAAGTTCGTCTTGCCTTGAGCATTTTCCCCGATTAAGACGTTCGTCTTTTCAGAAAAGAACAATTCCAGCGACTCATAGTTGCGATAATGACTGAGTCGTACCGAATCTAGTCGCACGTTAGTTCGCCTCGTTCTTGATGACGAATTGACCGTAGTCTTCTACGTCAATAACATCTCCATCCCGCAACTTACGACCACGTCGCTGATCGACCTCACCGTTGACGAGAATAGGTACCTCCGCTAGAAATGGTTTTGCTTGTCCTCCGCTCGAGATAATATCAGACAGCTTCAAGAACTGACCTAATGTGACATATTCCGACGTGATTTTGATTTGATTCATGGATTGACTCCTCCTACCTACATATTATAAATGACATACTCTTTATTGTACTAAAAAACTCATGATTTAGCAAAATGAACGAACATATATACGGATTACAAAAAAAACCCAAGAAACCAAGTCGGTTTCTCGGGGAGGGAATCAAGCCGTACGGACAGGTAAAATCAATTGCAAGACGTTATCTTGGTCGACCGGATGGAGAATGAATGGTCGAATCGATCCCGTGAATTGAATTTCAATATCCGTCGCATCAAGTGCTTTTAAGGCATCCATCATGTATTTCGAGTTGAAAGAAATCTTCAGCTCTTCGCCTTCAAGCGACAAGATGCTCACTTGTTCCGAAACTTTCCCAACTTCTGGTGAGTGCGATGAAATTTCGACAGCTGTCGTACCTTCTGCTGCGAACTTGATGACGTTGTTGCGGTCTTCACGTGCAAGAAGTGATGCCCGGTCGATTGCCTGAAGCAATTCCTTTGCATTCATACGGACAGCCGTCCGGTACTCTTCCGGAATTAAACGCGACGTATCCGGATAGTTCCCGTCGAGTAAGCGAGAGAAGAATAGGACATGTTTCATTTTGAAGAGGATTTGCTGGTTCGTGATCGTGACATCGACATGACCATCACCTAACAGTTTCGATAATTCGTTTAAGCTCTTACCCGGCACGATGACATTTTGGAACGAAATCTCGTTCTCTGTCTCAAACTGTGCCCGGCGTAGTGCAAGGCGATGACTATCCGTCGATACGCATGTCAAAATGCCTTTATCTGCTGAGAAGTTAACCCCTGTCAAAACAGGACGTGTTTCTTGAACCGCGACGGCAAAACTCGTCTGACGGATCATTGAACGTAATAGATCTGCGGGTAAACGGAACTGTTGTCCCCCATCGACTTGTGGAAGACGCGGAAACTCGTCTGAATCAAGACCGTTCAGATGAAATTCAGCTGTCCCGGATTGAATCCGTGTCATGAAGTTTGGAGAGACTTCGATGATGACTTCGTCTGTTGGTAACTTTTTAACGATATCACCAAAGAAACGGGCATTGAGGACGACACTACCGGCGCGGTGGACGGTTACATAAGAAGTACCATTCTCTTCCGCATAGATTGTCCGTTCAATTGAAATCTCGGTATCGCTTCCTGTTAACGTCATTCCGTCACCATGCGCTTCAAGTTTGATTCCCGTTAAGATTGGAATCGTCGTTCTTGATGAGACAGCTTTCGCTACGTCCTGGATGGCTTGGATTAAAGTATCGCGTTGAATTGTAATATGCATATTGTCGTTAAGCTCCTCTCAAAATGGGCGTTACATCATCATAACATAATAATATATTTTTTTAATAATAGTATTAGGGGCTGTGGATAGTGTGGATAAGTCGGTGGATAACTTGGTATAGAGCCAAACTGCGTGTGGATAACTTGTGGATAACTAGCCTCTTTTATCCACAGCTTATCCACAGGTTCAGGAATGTTTCAATTCATGCTTAATTTGTTCGATGACTTTTCCTGTTTCTCCATCCGATTTAACGAGCATACTGATTTTCTCATGTGCATGGATGACTGTCGTGTGATCCCGTCCACCAAATTCCTCACCAATCTTCGGTAAAGAGCTTTCCGTCATCTCTCGCGAGAGGTACATCGCAATCTGGCGTGGAAAGGCAATCGATTTTGTTCGTTTTTTAGCCTTTAAGTCGTCAAACGGTAAGTTGAAGTGTTTACTGACGGACTCCTGGATGTCGCGGATCGTGACTTTTCGCGGCTCCGTGACCGGCATGATGTTATGCAACGCTTCTGCTGCAACATTCGGATCAATCGTCCGTCCGACCAGGTTCGCATAAGCGATGACACGCGTCAGTGCCCCTTCGAGCTCGCGGATGTTCGTGTCGATTTGACTCGCGATATAGAGCATGACTTCATTAGAAACATCAAGTTGCTCGGCATTGGCTTTTTTTCGCAAAATCGCAATCCGTGTCTCAAGGTCAGGAGGTGTGATGTCTGTTATCAATCCCCACTCGAACCTAGAGCGAAGCCGATCTTCAAGTGTCGGAATTTCTTTTGGTGGTCGATCACTCGAGATGATGATTTGTTTTTGATCATTGTGCAGGGCATTGAATGTGTGGAAAAACTCCTCTTGCGTCTGCTCTTTTCCTGCGAGAAATTGAATGTCATCTATTAATAGAACATCGATATTCCGGTATTTGTTCCGAAACTCAACGGTTTTATTGTCCCGAATCGAGTTAATGAAGTCATTTGTAAAACGTTCCGAGGAGACATAGGCGATCCGCGTCCCAAGGTTTTGATCTTGGACGTACTGGCCAATCGCGTGCATCAAATGGGTTTTACCAAGTCCGACTCCTCCATAGATGAATAAAGGATTATAGGCTTTCGCAGGTGCTTCTGCTACAGCCAAGGAAGCGGCATGGGCAAAACGGTTACCTGATCCAATGACAAACGTATCGAACGTGTATTTTGTATTCAATTGACCGAGTTCACTCATGACCAGCTCATCGGTCGGTTTTCGTGACGATTGTGCACGATTTGATGTTTTAGACGGTGGTACCGTCTCAGACGCTTCCTCATTTTGACGATCGAGCATCTTCTTTGCTTGGCCTTCCTCGATAAATTGAATATCAAGTCGACTCCCTGTCACTTCTTCAACCGTATCTTCGAGTAACGATAAGTATTGACGTTCCAGCCAAGTAACGGTAAATGCAGCTGGTGCTGAGATGATCAGTGTCGTTCCATTCAGCGTGACGCCTTCAGTGGATTTTAACCACATGTCATAACTTGCCTTAGGTGTCCGTTCTTCTTCCTCGATCACAGACAATACATTATGCCAAAGTTCGGCAGCGTTTTTCATAAATACCCCCCTTTTTCTATCATGATATAAAAAACTATACACAGGTTTATGCACAGGACAAAGTTAATGAAGAAACTCGACTTATCCCCACAACATAAAAACTGTGGATAACGTTATCCACAGGCAAGTAAAACTGTGTATAAAGTTATCCACAGGGTGTGTATAACTTGAAAATTCAATTTGGTTCGTGTCGTTGTTATGCACAATTAGTGTATCAAATGAAATGAGCCCTGGCAATGCCTAGAGTGATTTATCCACAAGTAAATAAAGATATACACAGGTAGTTACCCACAGGCTGTGGATAGTGTGGATAAGGTGTGGATAACGTGTGTATAACTTTTTGAAAGAGGAAGCGTAAAAAAATAGTTATACACAAAATCAAAAATAGTTGGAGAATCGAGTCGAAAATCAAACCTTGACGTTGATTTTAAAAAATACTATTGTAGACAAAGTGAAGAGTTATCCACGGAAAGTGTGGATAGTGTGGATAAGTCTGTGGATAGTTTTAATTTGGGGAATTTCCTATTGTTCATGCAGATCGGATTCCTATCTTGTAATACGAACCCTCATCCAGATTTCTATCGTAACGAATCGTATAGAATCGAACGAGATAATTCTTACGAACTTTCATTGACAAGGTCCCTTTTGATTTATATAATGTACAAGACTGCCTTAAAGTAGAAAACGATGTTTTTTAATAGAGTAATTTTTAAAGGAGGTGCAGACTAAAATGAAACCAACTTTCAACCCAAACAACCGTAAGCGCAAAAAAGTTCACGGATTCCGTGCGCGCATGGCAACGAAGAGTGGCCGCCGGATCTTGGCTGCTCGCCGTCTTAAAGGCCGCAAAGCCTTGACTGTATAATCGAGCGATGATGAGATCACTTCTGGCGATGCCTGAGGTGATCTTTTTTTTGCTTTTTTTTAAGGGTGTTCGTGCTTTTGTCACAACCCCCTCTCGCGAAGCAGGATTATTCTATGATATGATGAAAGACGACGAATTTTCGTGATGTCAGGATGGAGTGTGATCAAGGTGAAGAAGGAATACCGCGTCAAGAAAGACAAGGAGTTCCAAGCGGTGTTTACTCGAGGAGCCTCTGTCGCCAATCGGCAATTTGTCGTATACGCACTAAAAAAAGACCAGCAAGCTCATTTTCGGATTGGTTTATCAGTGAGTAAGAAAATCGGAAATGCTGTCGTACGTAATCAGGTAAAACGGTACCTTCGTGAAGCATTTTTGTTACATGAAGCTTCGATTGCACCAGATTATGATCTTGTAATCATCGCCCGCAATCCAGCTGCGAAGATGACTGCGCAAGAAGTCGCAGATAGTTTGCGGCATGTATTAAAGCGTTCCGGCGTCTGGAAGCGGCAAGTTAAATAAATACGTAATATATTCTGTTTGATTTGTAACGGTCTTTCCTGATTCTATCTATAGAAGGAGTCTGACCGACAAAGGGTAAACATCATTAGGAGGAATTATGAACAAGAGAACTAAGATTTGGTTGACACTTGGACTGATGTCAGTACTCGCGGTTGTTCTATCGGGTTGTACACCTGGAACATACGGAACAGGTGAACCGATTACTGCTGACACAGAAGGTTTCTGGAAACATTATTTTGTTTGGCCGATGGCTTGGTTGATTGGAAAAATTGCAGAATACTTTAACGGGGATTACGGGATTGCAATCGTGATTACGACATTGATTGTTCGTCTCGTCATTTTACCGTTGATGATTAAACAGACGAAGAGTATGGGTGGTATGCAAGTCATCCAGCCAGAAATGATGAAACTGCGTGAGAAATACAGTTCAAAAGATCAGGAAACACAACAGAAATTGCAACAGGAAATGATGAAGCTTTATCAGGAGCATAACGTCAATCCACTTGCAGGTTGTTTACCAATCTTAATTCAAATGCCAATCCTGATTGCCTTCTATAACGCAATCATTTACACGCCGGATATTTTCAAGCATACGTTCCTTTGGTTCGATCTTGGAAAGCCAGATCCATATTTTATCTTACCGATTCTTTCAGCGGTCTTTACGTACCTGCAACAGAAACTCTCGATGGCAGGGCAAGAAGATAATCCGCAGATGAAAATCATGTTGTACGTCTTCCCGGTCATGATCTTCGTCATGGGTGTGACGTTACCCTCTGCCTTGTCACTTTACTGGGTCGTTGGTTATATCTTCTCGATCATCGTGACGATCGTGATCATGAAGCCGATGCGTGAGAAGATCAAATTACAGACTGAAGCAACGATTGCTTCAAAACGTGAAAAAGAAGCGGCCGAAGCAGCTCCTGCTCCGAAAAAGCCGAAAAAGAAACGTTAATCACAAATGAGGGCGATACTCCGTTTTTACAGAGTGTCGCTCTTTTTCTTTGAGTCATTTTCGTGTATAGTTGTCACGTTATACCCATTTATAACTAACTCATCAATTAATCATAGAAACGATAGAAGAAAACGAGGTGTGAATGACGAATGATGGAATTTGATACGATAGCCGCGATTTCGACACCGATGGGCGAAGGGGCGATTGCAATCGTCCGCTTATCAGGTCCGCAAGCAGTAGCAACGGCAAACCGAGTGTACCGAGGTGCGAATCAGTTAACGGAAGTACCAACCCACACGATTCATTACGGGAAATTAGTTGACCACGAGACGGAGCAGGTCGTCGATGAAGTAATGGTCAGTGTCATGCGGGCGCCGAAGACGTTTACGCGCGAAGATGTCGTCGAATTGAATTGCCATGGTGGAGTCGTCGCGGTCAATCGTGTACTCGAACTCATTCTGGCACAACCTGATGTTCGTCTAGCAGAACCAGGTGAATTCACGAAACGCGCCTTTTTGAACGGGCGCATCGACTTATCACAAGCTGAAGCCGTGATGGACTTAATCCGTGCGAAAACGGACCGGGCGATGACGGTTGCAATCGGTCAAATCGAAGGGCGGCTCTCGAAGCTTGTCCAAGAATTGCGCGAACAGCTGTTACAGACGATCGCTTCGATTGAAGTCAACATCGACTACCCGGAATACGATGCGGAAGAAATGACGCAACAAATCGTCCAAAAAGATGCTGGGGAAGTCCGCCGCATCCTGACGGAACTGCTCCGGACGGCGCGCCAAGGAAAAATTCTACGTGAAGGCCTGTCGACAGCAATCATCGGGCGACCGAACGTCGGGAAATCATCTTTGCTCAACACATTGGTGCAAGAAGCAAAAGCAATCGTCACGGATATCGCAGGGACGACCCGTGATACGATTGAGGAATATGTGAATGTCCGCGGTGTACCGCTCAAGTTGATTGATACGGCAGGGATTCGGGAAACGGAAGATATCGTCGAACGAATGGGTGTCGAAAAATCACGCCAGGCACTCAATTCGGCGGATTTGATTTTACTCGTCTTAAACGGGAATGACGAATTGACGCAAGAAGATATTTTGTTGTTTGAAGCGATTCGCGATATGAACGCGATCATCATCGTCAACAAGAGTGACCTTGCGCAACAAATCGACTTAACACGTGTTGAAGAACTGGCTGCAGGACGCCCGGTCGTCACGACATCCTTGCTTGAAGAAGCAGGCGTCAACGACCTCGAAGCAGCAATCGCAGCCCTCTTCTTCGAACAAGGTGTTGAAAGCCAAGACATGACGTACGTCTCGAATGCACGTCATATTCAATTGATTAAACAAGCGAGTCAGATGATTGAAGATGCGCTCGGGGCGGCAGAAGCAGCGATGCCGATCGACATGGTCCAAATCGATTTACGCCGGGCATGGGATACGCTTGGCGAAATCAATGGGGATACGGCGCAAGATAGTCTACTCGATAAACTTTTCTCCCAGTTTTGTTTAGGGAAATAATTGCACTGTCAGGTTGTTGATTCATAAAAGGAGGAACCGAAATTATGGCTTATCAAGCAGGTGAATTCGACGTCATCGTCGTCGGAGCCGGACATGCTGGAATCGAAGCGTCACTCGCATCAGCGCGAATGGGTTCGAAAACGGTGATGTTAACGATGAATCCCGACATGGTCGGATTCATGTACTGTAACCCGTCGATTGGTGGTCCCGCAAAAGGGATTGTCGTCCGGGAAATTGATGCATTAGGTGGCGAGATGGCACGGGCGATCGACGCGACTTATATCCAAATGAAAATGCTCAATACATCAAAAGGTCCGGCCGTCCGTGCACTCCGGGCGCAGGCAGATAAATTTGAGTATCAAAATCGAATGAAAAAAGCCCTTGAGGATGAACCGAACCTCTTGTTACGTCAAGCACTCGTCGAACGTCTATTGATTGAAGATGGACGCTGTGTCGGTGTCGTGACGAATACGGGAGCAGAGTACCGGGCGAATGCTGTCGTCATTACGACAGGAACGTTCATGCGTGGGAAAATCATCATCGGCGAACTCTCATACGAGAGTGGTCCGAACAATCAGATGCCGTCCGTCAACCTATCGAAGCATCTCGAGGAACTCGGGTTCGAGCTCGCGCGCTTCAAAACAGGGACACCACCCCGAATCGATGGAAAAACAATTGATTATTCAAAAACCGAAATCCAACCAGGGGATGCGGTCGCTTTACCGTTCAGCCATGAAACGACTCAGATGATCACGGAGCAGATTCCATGTTGGTTAACGTATACGACAGAGTACACACACCAATTGATTGACGCGAACTTACACCGTTCACCGATGTTCTCAGGCATGATTAAAGGAACAGGCCCACGCTACTGTCCTTCAATCGAGGACAAAGTCGTCCGGTTCAATGATAAACCGCGTCACCAAATCTTCCTCGAGCCGGAAGGTCGCGATACGGAAGAAGTCTATGTCCAAGGGTTATCAACAAGCTTACCGGAAGATGTCCAACATGATATCTTACGTTCGATTCCCGGTCTTGAAAAATCAGAAATGATGCGTCCCGGCTATGCAATCGAATACGATGCGGTCATTCCGACGCAACTGTGGCCGACACTTGAAACGAAACGGGTCGAAGGGTTATTCACAGCAGGACAAATTAACGGTACGAGCGGCTACGAAGAAGCTGCCGGACAAGGCATCATGGCTGGAATCAATGCGTCGCTTAAAGTTCAAGGCAAAGAGCCATTGATTTTGTCGCGTTCGCAAGGGTATATCGGTGTCATGATTGATGATCTCGTCACAAAAGGGACGAACGAACCGTATCGCCTCTTGACGTCACGTGCTGAATACCGTCTCTTACTCCGTCATGACAATGCCGATCTTCGCTTATCTGAAATCGGGCATGAACTCGGTCTGATCAATGACACGCGTCATGCGAAACTCGAACTGAAAAAAGACGAAATCAGTCGCGAAATGAAACGTCTTGAAAAAGTCGTCATCAAAGCGACACCAGACGTCAACGAAAAACTGACAGCAATCGGTGTCTCACCGTTGAAAGAAGCGTTGCACGCAATTACGTTATTGAAACGTCCGGAAATCACGTACGCAATGATTGCAGACATGACAGAGCCACCTGTCGCATTGTCAGCGGAAGCGGCCGAGCAAGTCGAAATCCAAGTCAAGTACGCAGGTTATATCGACAAACAACTCGACCAAGTCGAACGTATGATGCGGATGGAACAAAAACGAATTCCGGATCGACTCGATTACGATGTCATCAATGGTCTCGCGATTGAAGCAAAACAGAAACTAAACCAAGTGCGTCCGCTCTCGATTGGACAAGCATCACGGATTTCTGGGGTTAACCCGTCAGATATCTCGATTTTGCTAATTTATATCGAGCAAGGCCAATACGCATTGACTGCGGAGTGATAACATGAACGAACAGCAATTCGTAACGGCTTTAGCCGAGCAAGGTCTCGACGTCTCAGAACAACAATTACACCAGTTCAAACGCTACTATGAACTGCTCGTCGAATGGAATGAAAAAATGAACCTGACGGCGATCACGGATAAAGAAGATGTTTACTTGAAACACTTTTATGATTCGATCACAGCGGCTTTCTACTTTGATTTCACAGAAGTCGAAACCGTTTGTGATGTCGGAGCCGGAGCCGGTTTCCCGAGCCTCCCGATTAAAATCATGTTCCCGCACTTAAAAGTCACGATCATCGATTCACTGAATAAACGAATCGGCTTCTTGAACATGCTCGCGACAGAACTTGAACTTGAAGGTGTCGCGTTCCATCATGGTCGGGCCGAAGAGTTCGGTAAAAACAAACAGTTCCGGGAACATTTTGATGTCGTGACGGCACGCGCCGTCGCCCGCATGTCAGTCCTTGCAGAATACTGTTTGCCACTCGCGAAAGTCGGCGGACAGTTTGTTGCCTTGAAGGCAGCGAAGTTAGGGCAAGAGTTAGAAGAAGGCGCAACGGCACTCAAAGTACTTGGTGGTAATTTACGGGAAAGTTTCCAGTTCCAATTGCCAGGTGAGGAAAGTGAGCGTAATATCGTTATTGTAGATAAAAAACGATTAACACCCGGGAAATATCCGCGTAAGGCGGGAACACCGGCTAAAGATCCACTGAGTTAAACACCGTTTCACGTGAAACGATGACTGATAAAGGTGAGGTGCGCGAACGTGAAAAATGCAATTGCTAAACTGCTTGGTAAAGGGGGACAGCCTGTCCCGCTTGAGCTTGATCCCCGAGACACGCTTCAGGAGCTAAAGCTGACAGAGCTTGTTGCCAATCAATTCCAACCCCGAACGATTTTTGATGGGGAGCGGATTGAAGAATTGGCGATGACGATTGAAGAACATGGGTTACTACAGCCAATCGTAGTACGAAAACAGGGGCTAGGTTATGAAATCATCGCAGGTGAGCGTCGTTTTCGAGCGGTTCAATCACTTGGGTGGGAAACGATTCCCGCAATTATCAAGGAAATGACCGATGAAACGACAGCTGCACTCGCATTGATTGAGAATCTACAACGGGAAGAACTGACTCCAATCGAAGAAGCAGAAGCATATGAACGATTGCTTGCGATGCAACACATTACGCAAGAAGTCTTAGCACGTAAACTAGGACGCAGTCAGTCGACGATTGCGAACAAGTTACGTCTGTTGCGTTTGCCAGCTGAAATTCGCGAGGCATTGAAGCAACGGACAATCACGGAACGTCACGCGCGCGCCTTGTTGCCTTTAAAGGATGCAGATCTTCAAATCTCAGTCTTAGCGGAAATCATGGAACGCGAATGGAATGTCAAAGAAACGGAACAGCGTGTCGAGCGTCTACTGACACCGAAAAAGCCGAAGAAGCGACATAAAAGTTTTGCACGGGATACACGGATCGCGTTGAATACACTACGTGATTCAGTCGACATGATTGAGCGGACAGGATTGACCGTCGAAAAAGAAGAAGTAGATTGTGAAGAATATGTCGAGGTGCGAATTCGCATCGTGAAGGCACGTCCGTAAACTGCGGTCGTGCCTTCCGCTACGTTTAGGAGAGATTTATGTGAATGAGATACCCCTGCGGGCGATTCGACCGAATCCAGGTCAGCCGCGCAAACAGTTTAATGAAAAAGCATTACAAGAATTAGCACATTCTTTACGGCAGCACGGGATGATTCAACCGATCGTCGTTCGACCACGTGATGGATTTTACGAAATCGTCGCCGGGGAACGCCGGTATCAGGCAGCGAAACAAGTCGGATTCGTTCATGTACCCGTCTTAATCATCGAGGCCAATGATACGCGGATGATGGAGCTTGCCTTGATTGAAAACATTCAGCGCGCTGATTTAAGTGCGATTGAAGAAGCGATGGCGTATGCCGAAATGTTGGAAGAGTTTGAGGTGACGCAAGCAGAACTTGCGAGCCGTGTCGGAAAAAGCCGTTCGCACATCACGAACAGTCTACGCTTGTTGCAGTTACCGCCACTCGTCCAACAAGCAGTCATGGAAGAACGTTTATCGATGGGGCATGCACGTGCCTTGCTCGCTTTAAAAAACCCGCAAAAAATCGAGCGGATGGCGGAACGCGTCATCACGGAGAATTGGAATGTCCGTCGTCTTGAGCAAGAGCTCCGCGAACGTAAGCAAAAGCGGCATGTTTCTGAACAGACGACTGAACTTCATTTTATTGAAGACGCGTTACGGGAGCGGATCGGGGCCAGTGTTCGAATCAAGACGACGAAGCAGGCAGGGAAACTAGAAATCGATTTTATGGACGAAGAGGATTTAAATCGGATACTTGAGATTTTGTTGCCGGAAGAAGAATGACAAAAAAAATAAGGACAAGCGAGTCGTAAGGATTCGCTTGTCCTTATTTTTTTTTGTAGTGTGTGCTGTTTAAATCGAACGGGGCGTAAAGGAAATCGTCGTTCGTTTTGTTTCCGCTGCCAGTTTCGCATCGAGTAAGGCGAAGCTGTCGGCAACAAGTTCAGCTAATTCATAGACGAGATGGAGTCGGGTATTTTGCAAAATCATCATTTCCATGAATCCACTGACGTTGACGACGGCTTTGATGTTGAAGTCGCCAACAGCAGGCAATTCTTTTTGGACACCGGCTCCGGGTGCGAGAGGACCTTCCGAGAAAAAGACATGACCGACGCTCGATAAGCGTCCGAGACAAGCATCGATGGCGATGACGAGTGGTTTGTAATGGGTCGTTTGAATCGAGTGAAGTGTTTCAGCTAAATTTAAGGCATGAACCGGTTTGGCTAATGTGCCATACACATGCATATGAGCGGGACGGGATTTTTCGAGGAATGTACCGACGAGTGGACCGAGGGAATCCCCCGTCGAACGATCGGAACCGATACAAACGAGAACGACAGGACGTGTTTCTTTCGTCGCAGCGACTTGCTCGTGTAATTGTTCAGCTAATCGTTCTTTCGCAAACGGCTCTGTATGCTCTAAAAAGAAAGAATAGGGCTTTGGCTCATGTGAATGAAAGCGGAAGTTCATCTCTAGATCATCCTTTCTTCTCTAGGTGTCTACGTCATGGTGTATTGGCGAGAGTGAAGGTGTTCTGTAATGATTTTCCTTTCCCGGTTTTTCAAGAAAACTAACGTCGAAATCGGTTCTTTAAGTTGAAACTGATTTAAAATCACGTATACTGTCGTAATAGAGAGAAATGAAAGGATGAAGAGAATGGCTACCAATCAAGATGTGAAAGAATCAGTCGCCCAGGTCGATAAGTTGATTGCGCAAGTGACGGACACAGAAATGTGGATTCGGTTTGGACTCAAGGTGACAATTGCGTTAATCATCATTGCCGGATTTTATATCCTGACACGGATCATGACGGGAGCAGTCGCCCGTTTGTTTACGATTCGAAAAATCAACGAGCATGATTATTTAGCGCAACGACAAAACGAGACGTTACTCAAATTGTTACAAAATGCGATTCGCTACGTCCTCGGAATTGTCATGTTACTGACCGTGCTCAGTCAATTCGGAATCAACATCACAGGGCTCGTCGCCAGTGCAGGGATTGCCGGTCTCGCCATTTCGTTTGGTGCGAAAAACCTGGTTCAAGATATCATCACAGGTGCCTTCATCATCTTCGAACGACAGTTCAAAGTCGGTGATTATGTCCGCGTCGGCGTGATTGAAGGGATTGTCATCGAGCTTGGTATTCGGACGACGAAGCTGAAAGGTCTGACGGGCGAGATTCATATCGTTCCGAACGGGCAAATCCTGCAAGTGACGAACTTCTCGGTCGATAACAGTTTTGCCTTAGTCGATGTCCAAGTTCCGTATGAAGAGGATCTCGACCGGGTCGAGACGATTCTGAACGACATCTCGGAAGCGACGACGAAGAAATATGCCGATATGTTCGTTGAACCGATTCAAATACTCGGTGTCCAAATGCTTGATTCTTCTGGCGTTGCGTACCGCATGATGGCAGAAGTACCACCGATGCAACATTTTCAAGCGGGCCGTTTGATGCGTAAAGAATTCAAACAAGGTCTCGAAGCGGAAGGAATCCAGATTCCGTACCCGCATATGGTCATGATGAACACTACAGATCAAGGGAATGGTGAACAAATCAATGATGCCAAAAACGTACAATCTCCATGATTATGTCGAAATGAAGAAACAACATCCATGCGGAACGAACCGGTGGCAAATCATTCGTGTCGGCATGGACATCCGCATCAAATGTCAAGGTTGTGGGGCAAGCATCTTAATGCCACGGCGCGATTTTGATAAGCGGTTAAAAAAAGTCTTACCAGAATGAGTTTTATCAAATACGACCGAAGCGCTTAATAGGTGCTTCGGTCTTTTTTAATTACAAAGCAGAACGCTAATGGGGGAAAAAAGGTTAAGGAGAAGTCTAAGTTTTGATTAAGCGGCTAGGTGAATTAGCAAACTCTTTAAAAAAGAATTCCCATCTCCTTGCTTAAAAAAATTGAACTATCTATAATTGTGAAAGATGTGCTGACGTGGTGTAATCAATCTACCCACTGCGGCCGCTAGCACGGATTTCCTAGGAAATACCGAAAAGGAGGAATTCCAAGTGGGATTAACAGCAGGAATCGTTGGCTTACCAAACGTAGGAAAATCAACACTTTTTAACGCAATTACTCAAGCAGGTGTCGAGGCGGCGAACTATCCGTTCGCAACAATCGATCCGAACGTAGGTGTCGTCGAAGTACCCGATGCACGTCTTCGTAAATTGACAGAACTCGTCAACCCGAAGAAGACCATCCCGACAGCATTCGAATTCACGGATATCGCCGGAATCGTTAAAGGCGCGTCAAAGGGTGAAGGATTAGGAAATAAATTCTTAGCAAACATTCGTGAAGTCGATGCGATTTGTCAGGTCGTCCGTTGCTTCATCGACGAAAACATCACACACGTCTCAGGTAAAGTATCACCGATCGATGATATCGAAACGATCAACCTCGAGTTGATTTTGGCCGATCTCGAATTGGTTGAAAAACGGATCCAACGTGTCCAAAAACAAGTTAAGTCACGTGATAAAAACGCAGCAGGCGAACTCGAAGCACTTGAAATCGTCCTCGCATTGCTCGAAGACGAAAAACCAGCACGTCTTGCAGAATTAAACGAAGATCAAGCGGCAATCGTGAAACACTTCCAATTGTTGACGATGAAACCGATGCTTTATGTCGCAAACGTCGGTGAAGATGAAGTCGCGGATGCAGATAGTAACGAAAACGTTCGTCTCGTCCGTGAGTTTGCAGCAAAAGAAGGGGCGGAAGTCATCATCATCTGTGCCCGGATCGAAGAAGAAATCGCTGAACTCGAACCGGAAGAACGTCAAGAGTTCCTCGTTGACCTCGGAATCGAAGAGTCAGGTCTCGATCAATTGATCCATGCAGCCTATAACACGCTCGGTCTCGCGACATACTTCACAGCGGGCGAAAAAGAAGTTCGTGCCTGGACGTTCAAAAAAGGGATGAAAGCACCACAATGTGCCGGTGTCATCCACTCTGACTTCGAACGTGGATTCATCCGTGCTGAAGTTGTCGCATACGATGACTTAGCAGCAGCTGGAAACATGGCGACAGTCAAAGAACAAGGACGTTACCGTTCTGAAGGTAAAGAATATGTCTTCCAAGATGGCGATGTTGTCACATTCCGCTTCAACGTTTAAGCAGAGCGAACGAATCGTTATTGCATAAACCAAAATACTTTGATAGTATTAACAAATGTGAGTAATGAATTATTGCTCCTTGCTCGATGAATCGAGCCGCCAGTCCAAGAGGAGGTGACAGATATGCGTAAATACGAAGTACTTTACATCATCCGTCCGGAAGTTGATGAGGAAGCACGAAAAGCTCTAGTTGAGCGTTTCAACAAAGTCCTCACTGACAACGGTGGTACAGTTGAAAAAACAACTGAAATGGGTAAACGTCGTTTCGCTTACGAAATCAATGATATGCGTGAAGGATTCTATGTTCTTCTTAACGTGACTGCTGAACCAGCAGCTACTAAAGAACTTGACCGTCTCATGAAGATCAGTGACGATATCGTTCGCTTAATGATCACAAAAGACGAGAAATAAGCTGAAACAGGAGAGTGATTCTGATGATTAACCGCGTCGTTTTAGTCGGTCGGTTAACTCGTGACCCTGAAATGCGTTATACGCAGAGCGGGATTGCGGTAACGCGATTCACACTCGCATGTGACCGTCCATTTACGGGACAAGATGGGAAGCGAGAAGCTGATTTCATCGATTGCGTCGTATGGCGCAAGCAAGCAGAGAACGTTGCTCAGTATTTGAAAAAAGGTAGTCTCGCAGGTGTCGAGGGTCGCCTACAGATTAGCAGTTATGACGATAAAGAGGGTCAACGTCGATATCGTGCTGAAGTCGTCGCGGATAGTGTTCGATTCCTAGAATCACGCAATGCAAGCCGTTCTTCAGATAGTGACAGCTATTCTTCGAATTCAAATACAGGTGGAAACGGGAATGCTGCAGGATGGGGTTCACAGCAACAGCAGAACAACTCTTCCTCGCCAGCACCCGCTTCATCTTCATCGAACTCGGGCTTCGGCGCTGATCCGTTCAGCGGTGGAAGTTCGATCGATCTTTCAGACGACGATCTCCCATTCTAATCGGGAACGTTGGACTGAAAAATTTACTCTAAAAAGGAGGTTAATCACATGGCACGTCGTCCAGGTGGAAAACGTCGTCGTAAAGTATGTTACTTCACGTCGAACCACATCACTCATATCGATTATAAAGACGTAGAACTTCTCAAACGTTTCATTTCGGAACGCGGTAAGATTCTTCCACGTCGTGTGACTGGTACTTCAGCGAAATACCAACGTCCACTTACAATCGCAATCAAACGTTCACGTCAAATGGCTTTAATCCCATACGTAGCTGACTGATTACGGTGAAGCGCTTTTCCTTTTCGAAGGAAGGGCGCTTTTTTTCGCTTCGCTTTCAACCGGTCCTATTTTTCGGTTATAATAAACAAGTTAACGAATTTTTAATTAGAAGTATTTAAGGAGGACGCGATGGAGTCAGGTCAACAAGTATCATCAGAACGGGAACGGCGGGTTGTTCGCTTCGTTCCGTATCTATTAATCGTCGGTCTACTTCTCGTCGTCGCAATTAGTAATCCAATCATCGCAGCAATTGGTGCGTTCGTGACGACTGTTCTTTTTGTCCTTCATCTATTAGAAGAGCAGCGGGCACGAAAGTCCTGGGAAGCATATGTCGAAAGAATATCGATTCAAGTCGAGGATACAGGGCAAGATGCTTTGACGAATATGCCGATTGGAATCTTACTATATGATGAGGAAACGCACGTCACATGGTTCAATGATCCGATGCGTGAAATCTTCGACGACTTGGCAATGGGACATCTGTTACTCGATCTCGATCCCTTGTTCGTTGAAATGATGGCGACGGATGAAGATCAAGCGACACTTGAGATTGGTGAGTCCGTCTATCGTGTCTTCTCGAATCGTGAAAATCGGACGTTCTATCTATTTGATATGACAGAAGAGGCGCAAGTTGAACAACAACTCGTCGACAATCAAACCGTCATTGGCGTCATTTATCTCGATAACTATGATGAGATGACGCAAGGGATTGAAGATCAATTAAGAAGTGAATTAAATAGTCGGGTCACCCAGTTATTGAATCATTGGGCGGCGGATCACGGCACCTATATAAAACGTACCGCCTCAGACCGGTACTTTGTCGTGACGACAGAAGAGAATCTACGGATTCTTGAGCGGACGAAGTTTTCCATCTTAGACATTGTCCGAGACGAGACGAGTCAACGTGGGGTGCAATTAACGCTGTCAATCGGAATTGGCTGTGGCAGTGACGCGATACCTGTTCTCGGTCAGATGGCGCAGTCGAGTCTTGACTTAGCACTCGGACGCGGGGGCGACCAGGTCGTCATCAAACGTGACGGGAAAGTCCGCTTTTATGGTGGGAAAACGAATCCGACAGAAAAACGGACGCGTGTCCGGGCACGGGTCATCGCCAATTCGTTGCGTGACTTGATGCAGGAATCGAGTCGAATCCTCGTCATGGGTCATCGAAATCCTGACATGGATTCACTTGGAGCATCGATTGGTATTCTCAAGCTTGCCGAGATGAACGATAAGGAAGCGCATATCGTATTACCGGATGCAGAAATCGGTCAAGGGATTCGACGGATGATGTCGGAAATCAGTGAAGACGAAAAACTGGAGTCGCGCTTCATCAATTCGTTCCAAGCTGAGCAACTCGTTGACGATCAAGCGTTATTGATTATCGTCGACACGCATAAACCGTCGCTTGTCGTCGTTCCGGCATTACTGGATCAGTTCGAACGAATGGTCGTCATCGATCATCACCGTCGCGGAGAAGATTTCATCGAGGAGCCAGTGCTCGTCTATCTTGAACCATATGCATCTTCGACGTCAGAACTCGTCACAGAGTTGATTGAATACCAACCGACGAACGAAAAGCTGTCAATGCTTGAAGCGACGGCGTTACTTGCAGGAATCATCGTCGACACGAAAGGCTTTACGATCCGGACAGGCTCGCGGACGTTTGATGCGGCCTCCTACTTGCGTTCGCAAGGCGCAGATACGGTCCTCGTCCAAGAGTTCCTTAGTCAAAACCTCGAGACGTATGTCGAACAGTCGCATATTCTCGAGCGGACGGAAATCTATAAGGCCGGTATGGCGATCGCGACAGCGGAGCCGGGAGTCATCCATGATCAAGTCTTGATCGCCCAAACGGCGGATCAACTGTTATCCTTACAAGGAATCCGTGCCGCCTTCGTCATCGCTGAGCTCCAAGATGGCCGGACGGCAATCAGTGCCCGGTCGCTCGGTGAGGTCAATGTCCAGTTAATCATGGAGACGTTAGGTGGCGGTGGTCACTTAACGAATGCGGCGACACAGATGGCGGAATCGATCATCACGGTCGCGGATGAATTAAGACAAGCAATCGATCGTTATCTAGAAGATGAAACAAAAGGAGAGGAAATCGAATGAAAGTTATTTTATTGCAAGACGTTAAAGGACAAGGTAAAGCAGGAGACGTGAAAGAAGTCGCAGATGCATACGCGAACAATGTGTTATTCAAAAAGAAATTAGCGCGTCCCGCGACAACAGGGAACTTAAAACAACATGAAGCACATGAACGTAAAGCAGCAGAGCAAGCGAAACAAGCATTGCTCGACGCGGAAGCGTTAAAAGAGAAGATTGAAAAAGAAACGATTGTCGTTTCGACGAAAGCGGGCGAAGGCGGTCGTGTCTTCGGTTCAGTCACGAGTAAACAAATTGCAGAAGCATTGAAGAGCATGGGTTACAAAATCGACAAACGTAAAATCGAGCTTGAACACCCGATCAAAGCCCTCGGATTCACGAAAGTGCCGTTAAAACTGCACAATGAAGTCACAGCGACGCTAAACGTTCAGGTCAAAGAAGCGTGATTAGAAAAGGGGATCGGTGATGAGTGATGTAATGCAAAATACGCCACCCCAAAGTATCGAGGCGGAACAAGCCGTCCTTGGGGCGATCATGATTGATGCTGATCGATTGATCAGTGCGTCCGAACGATTATTGCCACACGATTTTTATCGGGCGGCACACCAACGGATTTTTGAAGCGATGCTCGTGTTGTCGGACCGTGGCGAAGCAATCGATCTTGTCACAGTCACGGCGGAACTGAGTACGCTCGGTGTCTTAGAAGAAATCGGCGGGCTTGCCTATCTCGGTGAGCTTGCGGAAGGTGTCCCGACAGCAGCGAATATCAATTATTACGTCAATGTCGTCGACCAAAAATCAACGCTCCGCCGTTTAATCCGGACAGCGAATGAAATCGTCACAGACGGGTACGAACGACAAAATGAAGTCGATGTGCTGCTGAATGAGGCAGAACGGAAGATTCTTGAAGTATCGCAAGGCAAGGGGAGCGCAAGCTTTATCCCGATTTCTGACGTCTTGACGAGCGCGTATGCGACGATTGATAAATTGCATAAGCAAAGCGGTGAAACGACCGGGATTCCGACCGGCTTCCGCGACCTCGATCAAGTGACGGCCGGGTTCCAGCGTAACGATTTAATCATCGTCGCCGCCCGTCCGTCTGTCGGGAAGACGGCATTCGCCTTGAACATCTCGCAAAACGTTGCCACCCGTGCCGACGAGAATGTTGCCATCTTTAGTCTTGAGATGGGTGCGGAACAACTCGTCATGCGGATGCTCTGTGCAGAAGGAAACGTCGATGCGCAACGTCTCCGGACGGGGCAACTCGAAGATGAAGATTGGGGTAAACTGTCGCTCGCGATGAGTAGTTTGTCACAAGCAGGGATTTACATCGATGATACGCCAGGGATTCGTGTCAATGATATCCGGGCGAAGTGTCGTCGCTTAAAGCAAGAGCACGGACTCGGCATGATCATGATTGATTACTTGCAGTTGATTCAAGGGAACGGTCGCTCAAGCGACAACCGTCAGCAGGAAGTCTCGGAGATTTCCCGTTCCTTGAAGTCGCTCGCACGTGAACTCGAA
The DNA here is from genome assembly GCF_018618655.1 of Exiguobacterium sp. s95. Lineage (NCBI taxonomy): Bacteria > Bacillati > Bacillota > Bacilli > Caryophanales > Exiguobacterium > Exiguobacterium sp. s95. Next base: position 26,929 of record NZ_JACSMM010000011.1, read on the forward strand.
GTGCCCGTCATCGCCTTATCGCAGCTCTCGCGTGGTGTGGAGAGTCGTCAGGATAAACGACCGATGATGTCGGATATCCGGGAATCAGGGGCGATTGAGCAAGATGCTGATATCGTCGCCTTCTTATACCGGGACGATTACTACAACAAAGAAACGGAAGATGCGAATACGATCGAGATCATCATCGCGAAACAGCGGAATGGTCCGACCGGTACGGTTAAACTCGCTTTCCGGAAAGAATTTAATAAATTCGTCGATCTTGAGCCGAGTAATTCGTATGCTCCACCGGCGTAACAAGCAACACCTCGATCTAACCAGGTCGGGGTGTTTTTGTTTGTAGAAAATCATGACTGAGGTGTTAGTTTAGTTCACGTGTGGACAAGATAAATTCAATGTTGTGAACGGGGCTTTTTGCTTTCTGCTTTCTGACAACCGTGTCTTTCTTCTCGTGCTTTCCTCGGGCGAGGCGCAAGCCGTTGCCCCTTTGTTCTGACGAACACGGAGCAGGGTCTTGCCTGCCTCTGACAGCACAAGACGTCTTGTGCTTTTTCCCGTAGGAGTCACGAAAAGCGAAGCATGTGGGTAGCGTGTTTTATGAACGAGGTGAGCTGACAACCGTTTCTTTCTTCTCGTGCTTTCCTCGGGCGAGGCGCAAGCCGTTGCTCCTTCGTTCTGACGAACACGGAGCAGGGTCTTGCCTGCCTCTGACAGTGCAAGAAATCTTGCACTTTTTCCCGTAGGAGTCACGAGAAGTAAAACGGTTGTCTTGTGTAGCGGGTCGTATGGATCATTGGGGATCGATTTGTTGATTCGCAGAGGAAAAGCGCGGCAGGCGTATGTAAAAGGTTTCGATATGAACTTGTCTGTAGCCTAGCTCCCCGATTTTGATAAACAAGACGAGAGTAAAGCACATAAAGGAAGCATAACGATTTGGACAAACGAAGTCATCGGGAAGAATCATTATGTTTCGATATCTTGAAAGTAAAGGGAAAAAGGAACCAGAAAGGAGTAATTAAACGAACGAAACAGAAATACATTAATTAATTGTTCGGTATTTGATTGACTTCTGTTTTTTTCCGCGTTACACTTAGTCGTGGTTTTGAATCGTACGTGGAGGTGGATGAGAATATGTCATCAGTAGTAGTAGTCGGAACACAGTGGGGCGACGAAGGGAAAGGTAAAATTACCGATTTCCTTTCGAAAAAAGCCGATGTCGTCGCTCGTTATCAAGGTGGGGACAATGCAGGACATACAATCGTATTCAATAATGAGACGTATAAGTTACACTTGATTCCTTCAGGGATCTTTTACTCAGACAAGAAATGTGTCATCGGAAATGGCCTAGTCGTCAATCCGAAATCGCTCGTCAAGGAATTAAAGTATCTGCACGATCGTGGTGTTTCTACGGATAACTTATTAATTTCAAATCGTGCTCATGTTATCTTGCCATACCATCAATTGCAAGATCAGCTCGAAGAAGAAGCAAAAGGCGACGCGAAAGTCGGAACGACGCTGAAAGGAATCGGACCGTGCTACATGGATAAAGCAGCACGGATCGGGATCCGGATGGCAGACTTACTCGATAAAGAAACGTTCGCTGAAAAACTTCAAATCGTGCTTGAACAGAAGAACCGGATGTTTACGAAAATGTACGACGCAGAGCCGATTGCCTTTGATGATATCTTTGAAGAATACTACGCGTATGGTCAAGAATTCGCGAAGTATGTCTGCGATACATCAGTCGTCGTCAACGATAGCCTCGATAAAGGGGAAAAAGTGTTGTTCGAAGGAGCGCAAGGTGTCTTGCTCGATCTCGACCACGGAACGTATCCGTTCGTCACATCATCAAATGCTTCAGCGGGTGGCGTCGCGTCAGGTGTCGGTGTCGGTCCTGCTCGTATCGACCACGTCGTCGGTGTCTGTAAGGCCTATACGTCACGTGTTGGTGATGGTCCGTTCCCAACGGAATTGTTCGATGAAATCGGTCATCACATCCGTGAAGTCGGTCGCGAATATGGTACGACGACAGGTCGTCCGCGTCGCGTCGGTTGGTTCGACTCGGTTGTCGTTCGTCACTCACGTCGGACGAGTGGTTTGACAGACCTGTCCTTGAACTCGATCGATGTCTTGACCGGGATTGAAACGTTGAAGATTTGTACATCATACGAATTCAACGGAAAACAAATCGATGAGTACCCAGCAAGCTTCCGTGATCTTGAAGCGTGTGTCCCGGTCTACGAAGAGTTACCGGGTTGGAAAGAAGATATTACAGGGATTCGTAAGTTTGAAGACCTTCCAATCAATGCTCAAAACTACGTAAAACGGATCGCAGATTTGACGAACATTTCACTCGTCACGTTCTCGGTCGGACCAGGTCGCGAGCAGACAGTCGTCCTTCGTGATCTTTACGAAGAAGCATAAGTCGAATACAAACAGGCGTGGCATCAATCGGTGCCGCACCTGTTTTTTTATATCTTTTGATAAGCGAAATAATTCACAAACAAAAGGATAAGAGCGTATACTAAAAGTAATGTTTCACGTGGAACGTTCCACATGAAATCGGTTGAATGGTAGGGGTGTGGCGTCGGTAGTTTCCGTCGCCACCTTTCTATATGCCGAAAAAACAGGTAAAATAGATTGAATAGAAATTTTTTAAGGGGGAACACCCATTGACGGAACGTAGAATACTCGTCGTCGACGACGAACAACCGATTGCGGATATATTAAAATTTAAACTTGAAAAAGAAGGTTACAGCGTCGCTGTTGCCAATGATGGCGTTGAAGCACTTGAGAAGGTCGAGGAATTCAAACCAGACTTGATCTTGCTCGACATCATGCTGCCTTTAATGGATGGGATGGAAGTCTGTCGTGAAGTCCGAAAAACACTTGAGACACCAATCATCATGTTGACGGCAAAAGACTCAGAAATCGATAAAGTACTCGGACTGGAACTCGGTGCGGATGATTACGTAACGAAACCGTTTAGTTCACGCGAGCTACTCGCACGTGTCAAAGCGAACATGCGAAAACGAGGACGTGATGAAAAACCAGTCAGTGATGACCCTGATGATATTACGATTGGTGAGTTGACGATTCATTTGAATTCGCATACGGTCACGAAGCGTGAAGAAAAAATCGAACTCACACAACGTGAATTCGAACTGTTGCATTATTTAGCGAAGAACATCGGACAAGTCATGACGCGCGAACATCTTCTTCAGACAGTCTGGGGCTATGATTACTTCGGCGACGTTCGGACGGTCGATGTGACGGTACGCCGTCTACGTGAGAAAGTCGAAGACAACCCGAGTACACCGATCTATATCATGACCCGCCGTGGTGTCGGTTATTATCTCCAAGATGGGGAGAATGAATAACTATGTTAAAAGGAACGAACTTCTTTAAATCCATCCAGTGGAAGCTTGTCGTCATTTACGCGTTACTGATTTTAGTCGCGATGCAAGTCATTGGAGTCTATTTCGTTCGTTCCCTTGAAAAGCAGTACATTACAAACTTCTCAAAATCTGTCGAGGACCGAGCCGGACTTGTAGCTTACAATGTCGGGAAGGAATTTGATAAGGCAGGCGATGATGAAGCCTCTAAACGGCAGTTGTCTGAGTCTCTTGGGCAGCTGCTGTCTGAGTTTAGTAGTGGCTCCACTTCAAGGAACGACATTCTCGAAGTCCAAATCATCGATCAGGATTCTGTCATTCAAGCGACGTCGGATGAGGACAACCAGTCGGCGGTGGGGCAACGGGCGACAAACTCGTTAATCAAAAAAGCACAGGCGACGAGTTCGACCCGAATCGATACCGTCCTTGATCCGAATGAAGATAAAATCCGAATCTTCGCCGTACCTGTCACGTCAGAAGGTGATGGTTCGACGATCGGGATGATTTATGTCCGGGCATCGATGGAGTCGATCTATTCACAGATGCAACAGGTCACCCGCATTCTAGCGACGGGAACAGTGATTGCACTTGTCATCACGTCGATTCTCGGGGTGCTGTTATCTCGAACGATCACGCGACCGATTTCCGACATGCGTCGGCAAGCGATTGAGATGCGCCGGGGGAACTTCTCCCGGAAAGTAAAAGTCTATTCCGATGACGAAATCGGACAGCTGGCCCGGTCGTTCAACGAATTGACCGACGAGTTGCTCGAAGCAAACGCGACGACGGAAGCGGAACGACGGAAGTTGACGAGCGTCCTCGAAAACATGACGGACGGTGTGATCGCAACGGACCGGACGCTCCGTGTCATCTTGATGAACGATCAGGCAAAAGACATCGTCGGCGTCGAAGAGGCAGGCATGGTCGGAACGAATCTGAAGGATTTACTCGCACTCGGGGATGACTTCATGATTCCGGAAGACGGAACAATGCCACCACGCTTGCTTGATTTCAGTAGTGAGGATGAACTGTTCCTCGTCCGGGCGTTCTTCTCGCCCGTCAAGAAACACAGTGGACCGATTACCGGAATGATCATCGTCTTGCATGACGTCACGGAACAAGAGCAAGTCGAACAGGACCGCCGCGAGTTCGTCGCGAACGTCAGTCACGAACTCCGGACTCCATTGACGACGATGCGGAGTTATCTCGAAGCACTCGCAGAAGGGGCCTATCAAGACGAAGAACTTGCACCACGCTTCCTTGAGACGACACAAAATGAGACGGAGCGGATGATTCGTCTCGTCACAGACCTCCTGCAACTGTCGAAAATGGATAGTAAGGAATACAAGATGAATAAAGTGCGCTTCGACTATATCCAGTTCATTAATGAAATTCTCGATCGTCATGACATGACAAAACCGGAGCGGATTCGCTTCCGCCGGAAAATCATGAAACGGAAAGTTTATATTCGTGGGGACCAGGATAAGTTGATTCAAGTTGCCGATAACATTTTGACGAATGCGATCAAGTATTCACCGGAAGGCGGAACGATTACCGTCCGGACGATGTTACGGGCGAAACGGATTGTCATCAGCATCAAGGATGAGGGAGTCGGGATTCCGAAAGCGAACCTGCAAAAAATCTTCGAACGTTTCTATCGTGTCGATAAGGCACGGGCACGGAAGATTGGTGGGACAGGTCTCGGTCTCTCGATCGCGAAAGATGTCGTTTCGGCACATGGCGGCGACATTTGGGCAGAAAGTGAATGGGGACGTGGTACGACGATTTACTTTACCCTTCCTTATGAAGTGATTGAAGAGGTGGATGCCGGATGATGAAGCAACGACTGAAAACGACCCTGCTGATTCTACTTGTATGTGGTTCTATTTTTCAGACGGCAATGCTTTGGACATATCATCCAAGTAGTGAATCGATTGAGCAGGAACAAGTATCGTTTAATGAGATTGATGCTTCAAAGACGGTTGAGAGTAATCAGCTCGTCAATCCCGAACTCGTCGTCTATTCGAATGGTGTGGAAGCCTATCAGACACAAATCATCGGGCGGACGATTTTGAACCGGATTGGTGCTTCGTTTGATATCGGTGTCCTCGTCTTGACGGATAAAGCCTCAAACATCCCGCTCAGCAAACGGAGTGTCGAGATGATTTTCCCGACACCGGTCACGGCAGCGATGCTTGAAGAACTACTCGGTGAAAAAGAGATTGCGATGGCTGAACCGATTAAACGGCTCTATCTGCTCGATTATGACGGACCGATTCTTCGGCTCGAGTCAGCGACTGGTCGCTTTAAAGACTTTCAATTGGTCGGCGACGAGACAGTCTTAAAACGCCTCTTTGCCTACGATAAGAAAAAACCGATGACGAAGGTCGAGCTTAAAGGTGGTGACTACACGTACGTCGCAACAGCGACCCCTCGTCTTGAAGAAGTGTTTGTCTATGACGAAGTCGGACAGGACCCGAAACCACTCGACCGGATCCGCAGTGCGTTCTTCACAGCGAATACGAACGTGCAGCAAATCAAGGGACGAGACGGACTCGACGTGTTGACGGATGGGGTCAGCGTCTCGACGTATGACCGGGATTACAACGCCTATCGTTTCAACACGCTGTCACCGAATACACAAAGTACGGCAGTCGATTACAGTACGCTCGTCAGCTACATCAATATTCATGGGGGCTGGCTCGACCAAGTCACACAACGCAGTGGCTTCCGTTATTACTTCGATCAAATGAGTAGTCAAGAAGAGCAACAAACGGCAATCTTCCGTCTCTATTTGAATCGTTATCCGGTCTTCGGCGAAATTGGCCCGTTGCTCGAACAACCAGAATTTGATTTAGCGACGATCAAGATGACGTTCGAAGAAAATCAAATCCGGTCGATCAGCCGGAGCATGTTACGGGCAGACCGGAAACTTTTGTTAAAGGAAACGACGTTACCGACGATTGAACAGACGGTGAAAGAGCTGGAGCAAGCAGACCTTATGCAGGACATCACCGGAATTCGAGTCGGCTACAGCATGACGTACAAAATCGCGACGAGTCGCTACGCCCTGTTTGAACCGGCATGGTTCGTCAAACGGGACGGAGAATGGAGCACAGTCGATCAAGCAATTGGAAATGAGGGGTAATGTTGAATGGATTGGAGTAAAGCAAAGACGTTGTTGATTCTGACTTTCCTCATCCTGAACGTCTACCTGGTCGTTCAATTGATGGATCGGATGATTGAACCACGGATCGTCGCGACGACGGCGTCCGGAAAGACGATTTTGAAAGATCGGAAGATTGACGAAAAACAACTGCAGACCGCGTCTCGCGACATCGGTTATTTGACGGCAGAAGTCGATTCGAGCTCACTGGCACCAAAAGAGAGCTCACCGATTAAAGATGCGATCACATCAGTCAAAAATCAGGTCGAATGGTCTGTTCGGTTGTCGAAGCCGTCACCGCTCGACGCAAAAGCGATGCGCGACTCGGCGACTTCATTCGTCCAGTCGTCCGTTAATCACGGTTCAGACTACACGTTTTGGAAGTTTGATAATAAACAAAATGAAATGACGTTCGTGCAGACGTATAAAGGACAACCGCTGTATTCGACACCGGAGCAATCACGGGATGATGAGGCGATGATTGGTCCGTCCCTGCTCGTCCTGCAACTGAACGATGACAAGGAAATCGTCAGCTATAAGCAACGTCACTTGAACGAAGTCGTCCGCCAAGCACAGGACGTGACGTTGTTGTCAGCGAGCGAAGCCGTCATCCAATTGTCGGAGCAAGGTCTTTTCCCGGCCTCGAAAAAAATGACAGGCCATAAGCTTGGCTATTTCTGTCTCGTGACGGAAGGGACAAAATCGGTCCAGATTTTACCGCCGACGTGGCAGATCGAACTCGACGGGGAAGAACTTTATTTCGTCAACGCGATTGACGGGGGTGTTCAGACGATCGAACGCCTCGATACAGTTTCAGAGAAATGAGGAATACACGATGAGCCTACACTATAGCGTTCTTGCGAGCGGCTCGACGGGAAATGCCCTCTACATCGAAAGTGAACAAAGCCGGCTGCTCGTCGATGCCGGATTGACAGGAAAGGCAATGCTTGCATTGTTCGACCAGATTCACCGGTCACCGGAAGGCATCGATGGGCTGTTCGTCACCCATGAACACTCGGATCATATTAAAGGGGTCGGCATCTTAGCCCGCAAGTACAACATCCCGCTCTATGCGAACCAAAAGACATGGGACGCGATGGAAGCGAAGATCGGGAAGATTGATCCCGCCTTGAAGTTCCTCTGGGAAGTCGGCGAAGTGAAACAGTTCGGCGATATCGAAGTCGAATCGTTTAACGTCAGCCATGACGCAGCCGATCCGATGTTCTTCCAGTTCGCCCATGAAGGGAAACGACTCGCCCATATCACGGATACAGGCTACGTCTCGGACCGGATGAAAGGGACGATTCGTGGTGCCGATGCCTACATCTTCGAAGCGAATCATGACATCGGGATGCTCCAGATGGGGCATTATCCGTGGAGCGTCAAACGACGGATCCTAGGCGACTACGGTCACGTCTCGAACGAAGACGCGGCAGTCGCGATGAGCGAGGTGCTCGACGAGCGGACGAAACGGATCCATATGGCCCATTTGAGCAAGGACAACAACATGAAGGAACTGGCCCGAATGAGTGTCTCCCAGACACTGGCGAGTCGGGATGTCGACCTCAGCAAGATTCATCTGCTTGATACCGATCCCGTCATTCCGACACCACTCCTGAAGCTCTGATTATGGGAAATTACTGAATATGCTCAAAAGACCCCCACATTTGGCTAACTTGCCAGGTGATGGGGGTATACTTGTGTAAAGAGAGTTTAAGAAGGAGGCATGTGCCGATGGATCGACCTGAAGAACCACGGAATGAATCGGAACAGATCAATCAATCGACCGATGAGGAGAGCGGATTTCCACCGCGCCGACCGACTGAAGAAGAACCGGTCAGTCCTTATCGTGAACCATATGAAGAAACAGACGAACCTCCACGTAAGCGTGGTGGCGGTGGTAAAGCATTTTTTGTCGGCTTAATCGGCGGCGTCATCGGCGCCTTACTGATTGCCTTGATCGCCTGGCCATTTGCCCGTGATCAAATGACGAGTCCGACACCAGCCGCGACGGTGACGACGGAACAGGCAGCGACGACAGCGACGGAAGCCGAGAATGATATCGTCGGTGCCGTCAGTAAAACGAAAGAAGCCGTCGTCAGTGTGACGAATTTACAAAGTTCATTCCGCGGTGCGGATCAAGAGACAGGAGCAGGATCCGGCGTCATCTATAAAAAAGATGGCAATAAAGCCTATGTCGTGACGAACTATCACGTCGTTGAAGGGGCAAGCAGCTTGTCGGTCACGTTATCAGACGGAACGGCGCTCGAAGCGAAAGTCCTCGGCGAAGATCCGACGTATGATTTAGCCGTCTTATCCATCGATGCAGCAAAAGTGACACAGGTCGCGAAAATCGGTGACTCCGATACGTTACGTGCCGGTGAAACGGTCCTTGCGATCGGCAACCCGCTCGGGATCTTCGCAAACTCGGTCACACGTGGTGTCATCAGTGCCCAGGAACGGACGGTGCCGGTCGATACGAACAAGGACGGCCAGCAGGACTTCAACACGGAAGTCATCCAGACGGATGCGGCGATTAACCCCGGGAACTCGGGCGGCGCACTGATCAATACGTCCGGTCAATTGATCGGGATCAACTCGATGAAGATTGCGGAAGCAAGCGTCGAAGGTGTCGGTTTTGCGATTCCGATCAACGAAGCGTTACCAATCATGCGTGACCTCGAACAGAACGGTGAAGTCATTCGCCCGCAACTCGGGATTCAGATTCGGGACGTCCAGGAGTTCCCGAGCGGCTACCGTGAGGACCGCCTGAAACTGCCGAGTGACGTGACGAAAGGAATCGTCGTCGTCGGTCTGACAAACAACAGTGGAGCAGAAAAAGCAGGGATGAAAGCAAATGACGTCATCGTCGAAATCGACGGGACAAAGATTAATTCATTCGCAGATCTCAAGAGTGTCCTGTACCGTGATGCGAAAGTTGGACAGACCGTCAAAGTGACGTTCTACCGGAATGGGGATAAACAGTCCCTTGATGTGAAGTTGTCGGCACAAGCGGCGACGGTGCAATAACAGATTCAGATTAACTACTCGTACATGTACGGGTAGTTTTTTTGTTTGGGGATATGAATGGGCGTATGAAAGAAAGAGAAAGAGTCATCGTGATGTGCTGTCACGCGCTTTCCTCAGGCGAGGAACGAGCCGGTGGCTTCTTGCCTGACGGCAGATGCCAGGGTCTCGTTTTCCTCTGACAGCACGGACGAGCCGTGCTTTTTCCTGTAGGAGTCGCGTGCAGCCGACACGATGAGCAGCAGGTTAATCATGGAACGAAAAGAAGCGAGAATACCACGCATGTGGATAACTTTTAAGCGGTTGAAGAAGCCGATTTTTGTTATACTGGTAGCGGATAACTGTGGATAACTGAAAAGGAGGAGAAGACCTGTGGATAAATATGTCTGTTTGGAACATGTCGAGTTAGCACTTGACGAAGTCGTCGATGAAACGGAAGAATACCCGATTTTGGAAGAAGTGAATTCAGAAAAAACGGTCACTTGTGAGTACTGTGATCAGCCCGCAACATATCTTGTGTCAAGCAAAAAATAATTATCAACATGTGGACATGTGGATAACTCTGTGGATAACTCCTGAATTTTCTGTCAGAAAGCGAGAAAAATGATGCAAATTACCATTATCACGGTCGGAAAGCTGAAAGAGAAGTACTTGAAGCAAGGGATTGCCGAATATACAAAACGGCTTGGCGCCTATTGTTCGATTCAAGAAATCGAGGTCCCGGACGAAAAAGCACCGGAACAATTGAGTGACGCCGAGATGCAGCAAGTGAAGAAAAAAGAGGGCGAACGGATTTTAGCGAAGATTGGACCGGACGTTCATGTCTACGCACTTGCTATCGAAGGAAAGCAACGGACGAGTGAACAGTTTGCGACAGAACTCGATCGGTTGGCGACGTACGGCAAGAGTAAAATCGCGTTTGTCATCGGTGGATCGCTTGGATTAGCACCAGAAGTCATGCAGCGGGCAAACGATACGATTTCATTTTCGAAGATGACGTTTCCGCATCAATTGATGAAGATGATTCTCTGTGAACAGATTTACCGGGCATATCGGATTAATCGGAATGAGCCGTATCATAAGTGAATAGAGTTGATAAGAAAGACCATTTCAAACGTTAAGAAGCGTTTCAGATGGTCTTTCTTATGTATGTAGTATGTAGTATGTAGTCATTATTGAAACAAAGAAGGAAAATTTAAAAGAGTACGTTTTAGAAACGGCAGTGAATGAGTGGAAAGATACATCAGTATGATACCTCTGAATAAAAAAATGAGCAGCGACTGTTACATAGTAGTTAGCAAGTAATCTTTTTTTATAAGCATTATGTTCGCAAGGTTTGAGGTATTACGAATAAATCACTATTGACAGTAAATAATAAAAAACCATTGTAAAATTAAGGAATGAAACCGATACTTATTATGAAATTCTATCTTTTATTAGTATAGAAATTAATTTAAGGACCGGAGGAAATAACATGTTACCTATTTCTATTTCAGAGTTAGATCGTATTAAAGCAGAGTGTAACGCAATGGTGAATAAACGAGCATCGGCTTCAGCCGCAGCAGCGGTCGTGCCGATTCCCGGGGCAGATGTCGGAGCGGATGTTGTCATCATGATGGAACTTCTTCCTGCAATTAACCGTAAGTTTGGATTATCCCCGGAACAGATTGATCAGCTCGATTCTGAGATAAAAGGAAGACTTGCGATTATCATTTCTTCCGTCGGCAGTGAACTAGTCGGTAAGTACATTACAAAAACAGTAGTGGCACAGTTACTGAAAAAAATGGGAGCTAAAATGGCAATTAAACAGGTCACAAAGTACGTTCCTTTTGTGGGCCAGGCCGTCTCGGCCGGAATCAGCTTTGGTGCGATGAAATACTTGGGCAATGCACATATCGAAGAATGTTATGCGGTATGTAAACGAGCAATGGAGTCTAATCAGTATCAAGAAGCGTAAAACTCAAGGGGGGGTATGATGTCTGGCAATCACATCAACTCTTTTTAACGAAATTTTGACATATTCTCTATGCCAGGAGTGTAATGATACAGACTTAAGGAGATTTTAAAGATGAAAAAACTAATTATAAATATGTCTGTGCTTTTAGTGATTCTCGGAGTAATCGGTGCGGGAGCCGTTTTCTATTTCAAACCTTCTCTCTTTTCTACGACTAAAAGCTCTGACACTGCTCTTGTAAAAGAACGGTTAGTAGAATTATCGGAATGGACTACTTTGAAATATGAATACAGCAAAGTCATAGTCAGTCGAAGCAGTAAAAAGGTACCGTTCACCGACATGAAGCTAGCAGAGGCAATCAAACTAATTGAATATGATGGTTATTTAAAAGCGGGAACGGACCTTTCGAAATTACAGTTATCTTATGACGAAACAGCAAAGCAATTATACGTTAAGGTTCCGAATGCGACGATTCTTGATAATGTAGCGGATACAGATACAGCCAAGGTAACGGATGTCAAAGGGAATATTTTTTCTGACTATCAATCCCAGCAGATTTTCGATGACATTAATAAAGAAAAAAGAAAAATTGAAGAGGAAAAAATCGAGCAGGGTTTTTTGAAAGAAGCAGATGAACGAATCAAAAAACTATTAACCTCTTTCCTTAAAACAAACGGGTATAACGATGTGACGGTTGAATTTTACTGAATGAATGATACAAGACGGTCATGTGGATGGCCGTCTTTTTTATGCGCTGCATGGAAGTAACAGAACAGGGGAACTTACTAGTCATAATCCGTAGTAAATGTGTGCAGTTTAAGCATTCATCGTGTATTTAATGAAAACGTGTCCGAGGCTAGATTACTAAACTCACGAAGATAATGAAGATAGTTGTCTCCACCAAAGTTGTACCGTTTATTATACATCCGTACGACAACAAGACGACTTTCTGGTATCACGAGTAAGAGGGGACCTGTGTTTCCGAGGATTTGATAGGCTTCTTGCGGGACGCGCTCTCCTATCTCGCTGTTATCTCGTGGTTTATCTTGCACGTACCAAAACAGTCCATTGGCAGGAAGATGTGTATCGTTGTATTCAAGACTTTGAATAGAGGTGCAGAGTTGAATGACTTCTTTCGGGACGATTTGAATGCCTTCATGACGACCATCGTTCAGATGAAGATTTCCCCAAAGTGCTAATTCTCTTGCTGTGGTGTGTAGGTTAGAACCCATGCCATCATCGGAAGGGTAAAGTGCAAAATCTGCTTTCGAATCAGGATTATCGATGACTTGAACTAGTTTTTTTGCTGCTTCCGTTGACCAGTCTGTATACTCAAATCCCAATGGACTGAAGACACGCTCTTTTAACAATCGAGTGAAATCATACCCGTATATATCCTTGAAAAGTTCAGTCATGATTCGGACGTTGATGCCACGATAGGCCCATCCTTTGCCAGCATCGAACTCTCTGTAAATCGATCCATCTGGTCGTTCATTCAGCCCATGTGAGTGAGTGACAAGATGTCGAATTGTTGTACCCTGCAAGACGTTATTATCGTAGTTGCTCAAGTATTTGGATATCAAATCATCAAGGCTATGAAGTTTCTTTTCATACAAGGCAAATCCAATTGCTAACGCCAGGTAACTTTTGCGAGCGGAAGCGATGTTGAACATGGAATTTATACCAATTTCGTTTGATTCCGCATTGGAATGAAATCCTTCATAATGCTCCAAAATGATCTTGTCATTCTGCATGACAACTAAGGCAGCAGCACTACTATGATTTCGTTCCTTGATATCATTTATATAGGAAATCAACTGACGATGTGATGGGTGCAAATAAACAACTCCTTTTTCTGTGTCTACAAAATTAAAATAAGCAATTGATTTGTATGGCATTTCATTGTGTTACGCTAGATGAAAAAATTGCAAACCTTTAAGAAGGTGTTAGACACATCAAATAAAGGATGTAAGGTTTAGTTAAAATCAGCATACTTAGCGACTCTAATCGGACCATGATACCGTTTAATCTTTAGTCTGATACAATCTTTTTTACGGTAAACTTTACACGTGCGAAATAGATTGTTTCTTCTCTAATCTCAGTGGTGCAGAATAAAGTTTAAATTGAAAAGTGAGGATTTTATGAAAATACTAATTATTGAAGATGATGTGATGCTGTCCAATACAATTGTCGAGTCTACGAATACATTATATGAAACTTCTCAAGCCTTTGACGGAGAAGAAGGGCTTTATTTAGCTGAGCAAAACATCCATGACATTATTATTTTAGACTTGATGTTGCCGCTTATGAACGGATACGAAGTATTACAGGCATTACGGTCAAAGGACATCACGACACCCGTAATTATTTTAACAGCTAAAGATGCGATTGATGATAAAATACAGGGTCTTCGTCTAGGTGCAGATGATTATTTAGTGAAACCCTTTCACCGGGAAGAATTATTGTTACGGTTAGAGGCAATCGTTCGAAGGACAATTGGGCATTTCAAAGAAAATAATATTTCGTTTAAAGAGCTTATTCTGAATGTAAAAACTAAAACTGCCACTTTAAACGGAGAGTCGATTAAGTTAAATCGAAAGCAATTTGAACTACTTGAGTATCTCATTAACAACAAAGAAACGATTGTGACGAAAGAACAAATATTTGACCGGATTTGGGGCTTTCAATCAGATACGACGAATACAGTCGTCGAAGTCTATACAAGTCATCTTCGTAAAATATTAAAGGCATATGATTACGATCGTTACATTAAGACATTTCGTGGATTAGGTTATATGTTATCCGAGGAAGGTCAGGACGCATGAATAAAAACAAGATAATAAGCAAGCAGCAATTTACGTTTATGTCGTTGAACTTTATTGCATTTACGCTGATTTTTGCGATATTCAGCGTGATTATTTTTACACTCGTTCAAAGTACGCTTTATAAAAAAGCGGATGAGGAGTTATATAATTTCAAACAAAAAATACAACGTGAAGACTTAGATCAGCAAGAAAATCTGCCGGCTGACCGTGGACAACCGGACCAGCTGGCGCCCCCGTTAAATCCACGAATCATTGTCTTACGGTGGAATAGTGAGGGCGAAAATGTAAATGAAGATCAGATTGGTACGCAGTTCTATCAAAATTATTTTGAAGACCAAAACTTTAACGAAGAGTCCTTGAATGAAGTCACGAAGGTTCGCTTAAAGGATGAATATACTTTTCGGTCTTTGTCTTACGAGAATGATGAGAGTGATGATTTTTCCTACACCCAACTGTTAATTAATACAGATGCTGAAGAAAGTCTAACCGAAAACTTCAGATGGATTTTACTGATTTGTTCAATTGTAAGCATTGTTCTTTCTCTTACGATTAGTTATTTACTATCCAAAAAAACAATGCAACCAATCATTAAGTCCTGGGATCGCCAGGCTGAATTTGTGGAAAATGCTTCGCATGAGTTAAGAACCCCGTTGACGATCATTCAAAATAAGCTTGAATTGTTATTGGTCCAGCCTAATGAAAAAATTGTAGACTCTTTTGAGAGCATTGCACTCAGTTTATCTGAAACAAGACGCATGTCGAAGCTGACGACCGACTTGCTAACGCTTGCCCGTGCAGATTCATTGGAAACCCTGTTAAGTACAGAAACGTTCCACTTAGATGATTTTGTACGACGTGTCTGTCAGCCCTATCTTGAAATTGCTGAAATGCAAGATAAAACGATGTGGCTTCATTTAAATACTCCGATAGAAATTGAAGCAGATAAGAGCAGGATGCATCAACTGTTCGTCATCCTGTTGGATAATGCATTAAAGTTTACCGCGGAAAATGGAAGTATCGGGGTGAAAACATATCTGGAAGGACATAAGATAATCATAGAAATAAGTGATACAGGCATTGGAATAAGTCCAGAAAATAGAAAACGAATTTTTGAAAGATTCTTTAGAGAAGATAAAGCGAGAACACGAGATACCGGTGGGACCGGTCTAGGTTTAGCAATCGCCCACTGGATTGTCGTCAGTCATGGCGGCACAATTAAAGTAGTCGACACTGGTGAATCAAAAGGGAGTATTTTTCAAATTAAATTGCCTAAAAAGGAAATCACGCATTTGTGATTTCTTTTTTTTGTTCAAATCGCGTAAAACTTTAAGCAATTTTTAAGGTTCATCTTTAATAATCAAGGCATGAGGAAGTTATTAAAAGGGAGTTGAACACTATGCAGGCAAAGACGTTGAATGGTGTACAAGGGCGGACGGAGCTTAAGCACGAGCTATCAAAAATGGATTGTTACCTGCTTCGCCATCGATTGAAGCACGTCATGGAGGTCGATCCTCATGCAAACGAGGAAGGCAAATATCATATTCGAAGCGTGTATTTCGATAACATCGATAATAAAGTGCTAACGCAAAAAAAAGAAGGATACTACGACCGAGATAAATTTCGTGTGCGGTTGTATGACCATCGTATCAGTCTTCTCCATTTGGAGAAGAAAAGTAAGCGTAATAATCTCACGTACAAACAAAAATGTCGCATTCGTATTGAAGAGTATGAAGACATGCGAAATGGCGAGATTTCTTGGATGGAACATGATGAACGAATGTTGATTCGTGAACTCTATATTGAAATGAAGATGTATCACATCAAACCAATGACCGTAGTGGATTATGAACGTGAAGTGTTCATTTATCATTACGGGAATGTCCGGGTCACGTT
Organism: Exiguobacterium sp. s95; assembly: GCF_018618655.1. Taxonomy (NCBI): domain Bacteria; kingdom Bacillati; phylum Bacillota; class Bacilli; order Caryophanales; genus Exiguobacterium; species Exiguobacterium sp. s95. The sequence continues at coordinate 43,186 of NZ_JACSMM010000011.1, forward strand.
TGACAGTGATATCAAAACCAGTTTTCGAAATAATGACGTTCTCAATTTTGATTTGCCGATGATTGAAACGAATCCGGATGTCGTCATTTTAGAAATTAAGTATGACGAATTTCTACCGGATGTCATAAAAAAACTTCTTCAGATTGGTAACAGACGAAAAGGAACGTATTCAAAATATCAAATGAGTCGAATGTACGGATAATAAAAAAGACTAACGTATAAAAGATTAGTCATTTGGAGGAATAGAAATGGAAAATATAACTTTTGATGATATTTTCAAGTCCAATATTTTAGAGAAAACAACGAGCTTTTCAATTGTTGATTCTTTGATCGGTTTAGTGGCAGCGTTTATTTTAGGTTTATTGATTTACACGGTATATAAAAAGACATTTGCCGGCGTGATTTATTCTCATACGTTCAACATCTCGCTGATTATCATGACGATGGCGACTTCACTCATTATCATGGGGATTTCGTCAAATGTCTTGTTGTCTCTTGGTATGGTTGGTGCGCTATCGATCGTCCGTTTCCGGACACCGATTAAAGATCCGATGGACATTGTTTATCTTTTCTGGGCAATCGTAGTCGGGATTTTATGTGGAGCAGGATTCGTTCCTCTGGCAGTATTAGGTTCTATCGCCATTGGTCTAGTTTTAATTTTGTTCGTGAATAAAATCAAAATCGAAAATCCTTATTTACTTGTTATCAAATATAACGAAAATTCAGTCATTGAATTAGTGGATCATGTCGTCAAGAATTATGCGAAGAAACATACAGTCAAATCAAAGTCTGTGTTACCCGGTAATCAGTTTGAGGTGACTTACGAAATTCGTGTTAAAGAAGACGATATGGAATTTTTAAACACACTTTCAGATATGAAAGGTGTCCAATCAGCGGTCATGATCAGTTACGACGGGAACTTTACTGCCTAATTAAAAGAGAGAACCTCAAGTGGCAGCAAGAAAACTCTTGCTGCCACCGCTGTTTCAATTAAACGGATTACTTAAGATTTACGTAATGGAGGGGTGGAAATGTTAATAAAAAAAAGATGGATTATCACGTTAATGCTCGTTGCGATTTTCTTTACAGTGGGGAGCCTTTATACGGTTCAAGAGTTTCAACTACAAAAAGTAAATTCTGCGTATTCGTATGACGAAACCATGTTTAATAAAGATGAAGTTTCTACTATTGAGATTTCAATGGATGACGATGAATGGGAGGATTTGATTGAAAATCCGCTTGAGGAGGAGTATAAAGAAGCTTCTATCACGATTAATGGAGAAGAAGTTTCGAATGTAGCCATCCGTACAAAAGGAAACTCCTCATTAACATCAGTTGCTCGTGATGAAGATTCAGACCGGTATAGCTTAAAAGTAGATTTTAACTATTATGATTCCAATCAAAGTTATTATGGTCTATCCAAACTCAATTTAAATAACAACTTTAGTGACACGACACAAATGAAAGAGTTTGTTTCTTATGAATTGATGGAGCAAATGGGAATAGAGACACCGGAGCATGCCTACATGAAGGTCATGGTGAATGGAGAATACTATGGACTGATGCTCGGTGTAGAAGCAATTGACGAGACGTTTATCGCCCAAAATTATAATACGACGGAAGGGTACTTGTATAAGCCGGACGGTACAGGTAGTGATTTGGTTTATATAAGTGATTCACTTGAAGATTATGACGGTATCGAAGTTGAAATGAATGAAGAAAGTGTAGACGAATCTGAACTGATCTCGATGCTGAAAGCCATCAATGAAGGGGAGGGGTATGAGGATTACCTGAATACGGATGAGATGCTCCGCTATTTTGCCCTGAACACGTCTTTAGTCAGCTTAGATAGTTATCAAGGCCAACTGAAGCATAATTATTATCTCTACGAAGATGCAGACGGTGAATTTTCGATTTTACCTTGGGATTATAATATGTCGTTTGGTGGATTTAACATGGGTGGTGGCGGTCAGGGTGGACCCGGTGGTCAAGGCGGACCGGGCGAAGAAGCTACACAAAATGGTGCAGACACACAAGGTGAAGAAGTAACAGCTCCTGAAACTAGACCGGAACAAGTTCCGCCCACGCAGGAGTCTGATACAGATGCAGAACCGGTAACTCCTCAAGCAGGTGGAGGGAATCAAGGTGGCGGAACGCAGGCTGGAGAATTATTAAGTGAAGACACGATCAACTTCAGCATAGATCAGCCCGTTTCTGGTACAACTTTATCTGAACGTCCTTTGTTGAACGTACTATTAAGTGACGAAACCTTATCGAAGCAATACGAGGAGTATCTGGAAGAAATTGCGACTGAAATTTTAACTGAAGAAAACGTGGAGTCTATTACGTCGAAGCTCGGTATCTTATTAGAACCCTACGTCGACAGCGATCCTTCTAAATTCTTTACAACGGAAGAATTTTTAGAAGGTGTCAGTGGTGAAAACAGTCTCCCAGAGTTTGCTAAACAACGCAGTGAATCAATATTAGCTCAATTATCGGGTGAACTCGTGGTTGACGCTGACGAGGTAGCTGAAAACAATTCAGCTGCAAATCAAACCCCAGACAATAATAAACAAACTACGAATGAAGAAGGTGCACCAGCACAACCAGGAGGGAATATGGGGCCAAGACCCGACATTAACTCGATGACAGATGAAGAATTTAATCAATTTGTCGAACAGATTCAATCTGGAAATCTGCCAATCGCCTTACCAGATGATTTTGAGACGATGACGATTGAAGAGAAAAAGACGTACCTCAATGAAAATATGGGGGGCGGACAAGGACAAGGACAAGGACAAGGACCGCCTCAAAATGCTGATGGAGAAAATCCAAATAACAATCAACCCTTAAATAATGAAGCGAGTAACAATGCAGACAGTGACGAAACGAGTGGAGACTATACGAAAAGCGATGCGTATATTCTGTTTGCATTCTTAATGAGTTCAGTCGGTGTGATTGTTGCCTTTCGTCGCATCGGACGATAAAACATTTAAAAGCAGCCAAGACGAGAACCTTCGCCATGGCTGCTTTTTCTCTTCTTAAGTACGTTCAAGCACAGTTGCTAACATCCGGTGTACCACGTCATGATCGCGGGCATCATATAACTGATAATCTTTCCCTGGTAAGGTATAGACGTCTGTTGCCCCGGCATATAAAATCGCAAGCTCCAGCATGCCGTCCTCCTGGCATGTCGTCCGTAATTCCAGCTCGCCGCTGATGACGCCGACTTCATTTGTCATCACACCATGCGTGGCGGTGAAAGTAGAGGTTTTCGTTTCCATCGAATCAGTCCTTCCGGATAACTTGATTTATGGGGAATGTGTGCTTCTTTTAGTAATAACATGTGTTTAACATCGTTTGTAATGCTGTTTTTTCGGCTGCTTGGAGACTTAAGCCCCAGCGACTTTTTGTATGGATCCACATCTTCGAGTAACCACAGCTTGCACCCGAGCGTGTCGGTTGCCATGTTGATGGATCCTGGTCTCCTTTTGAACGGTTCGAGCTTGCAGAAACCGCAATCAGTTGCGGACCTGTCAGATCGTTTGCGAATGCTTGACGGGTCGTCGTCGTCCAGCTGCTTGCCCCAGAACGCCATGCTTCAGCGAGCGGCACGACGTGGTCGACGTCGAGATCGGACGGGTTCGTGAACGTCAGCCCGTCATAATAACTGTACCATGAGCCGGATGTGACCGGACAGTTGCCGACGTAGGAATCCGCATCACGTTTTAAGACGACTTGGCGTGTGTCACATCCACCACCTTGGCTGCTCCAATGCGGGAAGAGATCACGGGAGTAACCGGTCATCGTGCCCTCGGTCTTGACCGTTAATGCATTTAATTCAGACTGAGCGGTTGCTTTTGAAGGAAGTCCGGACGGGAGTGCCGAGACGGGTGAAAGGTCGAACTGAAATGCAGTGAGGAACAAGACAACGGATACGGCGAGTAACTTGAGTTTCTGGAACATGAACTGCCTCCTCTTATGTAGGTTATGATGAGAGAATCCTCTTACATTTTTCAGTATGCCATTGAATTTTTTTTAAAGGGTTGAAATCATGTAAAAATTACAAAAATTAAATGGTATTGACATGGACAATATGAAGACACAAAGAAAGTAGATTTATAAAACTGCCATAATAATAAAACTGCCATAATAATAAAACTAGGAACTTTCGATGAAATAAAACGTATTAATTGAAAAAGGGGCTGAGACCATGAAAAAAAGGTTACATTCATCTATTACATCTATCGTTCTTTTAACTGGTTTAGCGTTCGCGGTAGCCATTTCACTCGTCTTCGTCCAACGCCACCTTAATACGGTTCAGATTGAGTCGATTGTCGAGCAAGCGGATGAACGAGGTCTCGGCTACGAATTGGTGATCCATGAACCAATTACGAACTCTTACAGTTTTAGAGCCTTCGAACAGGATTGATACGAATTCCGTCGAAAGGAGAAATCCATTGAAAGCCATCAGCCAGTTTTTACTGTTTTATGCCGTTACGGTGATGATCATTTATGTCGTCTCGATTTTTCTGCCGGTCGCGCTGAATTTCATCGTCTACTTTTCCATCGCGTTGCTGATTGTTCTGGTCGGTTATCTAATTAGACATTATTTATTCAGTTCCCGGGCAAAGAATTGAACTCTGTCAGCGAATCTGATTCAAATCTTGTATAGTAAAGGGGTACCTCTGTTCGATTCGGACAGGAGGCACTCCTTTTTTAGGAGCCACGAGGAATTCAAACGCCAAGGAGCTGAAATCGCATCATGAACAAACAAGACATCAGTGATATCCGTCGCCATTTTAAGGTCGACTCGGAACTACTTAAAATCAACGAAATTTATAATGTATATATCCGCAAGGAAACGAGTGAAATCTTTTATGAAGAAAGCCGGCCGTTCGCTTTTCTCGAACTCGAGCAACAGGAGCTGTTCCTCGCGAACTTTAAAAAAGTCTTGACCGGTAAACTCGACATCAAGCTGTTTGAAGTCAAGTTCCAGCAGCCGGAAGAAGGGGCGACGGGCCATACGCAGCAGTTGCTGTATGAAGGACTCTACACGGAAGAGACGGAAGACTGGACGGAGCAAATGCAACAGATTGCATTGAAGATGGTTCAGGACGTGCAGTACGACAACGATATCGTCGTCACGTTCATCCGGGGGCAGTATTACAAGACGACGAAACGGCAGGCAGACGAGACGGAGGTCGATAAAAACGATGAAGTCTATACGACGCCATTCATCCTCAGCAGTCTTAATCAGACGGAACTGCCGAAACAGTCGCTCGTCTTTGACTATGTCGATCTCGAATTTAAGTCGAACCTGCTGATCAATCCGGTCATCAAACTCGCGTCACCAATCGGCGGCTTTTTATTCCCGTGCTTTACCGATAATGCGGCGGACGTCAACCGTGTCCTTTACACAGCAAGCAAGCCGAATAAACCGGACCTTGCCTTCATCGAAAATGTCCTGAACGGGGACCATATCGTGACGGCGGAAGAAGATAAAGCGGTCTTTGAAGAAATCGTCAAACTCGTCATCGGCGAAGAAGTCGATTCCAAAACGCTTGCCGGCGTCTATGAAGAAGTCAATCACCTGCTTGTGCTTGAGGATGAAAAAGAAGACGAGCCGGAAGAGATTCCGATGCTTGACGTCAAAGAAGTCGAACGGGTCTTAAAAGCGAGCGGCATCGAAGACGTCGACACGGAACAGGTCGAGCGGGCGTTTAAGACAGTCATCGATGATACGGCATACGAGATGAAGGCGAGTAACATCGTCCCGAATTATGAAGCGAAGTCGATTAAAATCAATACGAAAGTCGCAAACATCACGGTCAGTCCGCAAGACTTGAAGTACATCAAACAGGTCAATTACAACGGTAAACAGTGTCTGTTGATTGAAGTCGAGGAAGATACAATCATTGACGGCTTTAAGCTTGTTTCCGAAGAAAATATTTTAAGTTAAGTCAAAAAGCCATTCATTTCACGTCATTCCGGTAAGGGAAGCACGCGAAAGATGAGTGGCTTTTTTGGAATCATCCAGAATGATTGATTAATCGGATAAAGATGCGTATGATTGGTTTTGTAAGCGGTATCTTTTTATTGATAAAGGGGATACCGAAAATTTTTTGGAAATTTACGAAAGCGGTTTCGATACTTATTTTTACAAATGATGTTTCTCTTATAAACATGATAAAAAATCCAGTTGCAGGAGGAAGATGTATGAGCGATTACAGCAACCTTGTTCAGAAACTAGCGACAGAAACGACGGGTGTACGACAGGCAGGTGTCGAAGTTGTCACCAAATCGGTGCCGGACCGTCAAGAAAAAGGTGTGCTCGATCCACGGGTCATGGACGTGATGCAGCAGCAAGTGCCTTCACCGGAACCCATCCCGTTTTCACTCGAAGCGGCACGGGCCGGGATGGGCTGGGTCAATACCGACCTGACGACGACAGACATCACGACGGAAAACATCATGATTCCAAGTAGGGAACAACCGATTCCGGCACGAATCTATCGTCCCCGGTCGACGGAACCGTTACCGGCTGTTCTCTACTTTCACGGCGGCGGCTTTTTCGGCGGGACGCTTGAACCGGTCGAGCACCCGTGTAAGTTGCTGGCAGAAAGGGCGCACGTCGTCGTCATTTCCGTCGATTACCGGCTGGCACCGGAACATCCTTTCCCGAGCGGTCTGAACGATTGTTTCGCGGCCGTCAGATGGGTCTACGAACAGGCGCATGAGCTCGGCATCAACAGCGAGCAGCTAGCCGTCGCCGGCGACAGTGCCGGCGGCAACCTGGCGACCGTCTGTGCCCTGCTTGACCGCGAACAACAGACAGAGATGATCCAGTACCAAGTCCTGCTCTATCCGGTCATCAATCTTGCCGCCTTGCCGACGGACGACTTCGAGTGGCGTCTTGACGCGTACGAGATGAACGAAAATCGTGAGTTACTTGAAGGGATCGTCACAGCACTTGAAGACACGGATGGCTTGTTAAACCGCTTGTACCTGCAAGGGACGACGGACGTACAGGATCCGCACGTCTCACCACTCTTCAGTGACAAGCTGGCAGAATTACCGGAAACGTTAATCATCACGGCAGAGTACGATTACCTCCGTCTTGAAGGCGAAGCGTACGGACGGAAACTCGCGCGGGCCGGCGTCAAAACAAAACGGATTCAGTACAACGGCATGGATCATGCCTTCATTGAAAAACTCGGTCAATACCCGCAAGCGGAAGACTGCATCACGGAAATCGCGAACGGTCTTCAGAAACGGTTTGCTGAGATAAAATCTGATACAAACACCATAGGGGGATGAGCAGATGACGACATACACGCTAGATTGGGACGCTTATACAGCACTTGCACGAAAGACGGCCGCAGAAGGCGCGGTCCTGTTAAAAAATGATAATCAGACGTTACCACTTGCTACCGGGATAACGATTTCTGTTTTTGGACGCAATCAGTTCAATTATTATAAAAGTGGAACAGGATCAGGTGGAATGGTCAACGTCTCATACGTAGTCAGTCCGCTCGAAGCCCTGCAACGTCATCCGGATTTGACACTGAACCAGTCGTTACTCGACGTCTATGAAGCATGGCTCGAAGATCACCCGTTTGATAAAGGGGAAGGTTGGGCGGCAGAAACATGGTCACAGGAAGAAATGCCGGTTAGCGATGAGTTGGTCGCAGCCGCAGCGGAACAGTCAGATGTCGCCATCGTCATGATCGGCCGGACAGCCGGTGAAGACCGGGATAACACGGCGGACCCGGGCAGTTATCTGCTGACGGACGTCGAGTTGACGTTGATCGAAAAAGTCTCGCAGACCTTCCCGAAGACGGTTGTTTTACTGAACGTCGGGAACGTCATCGATATGCAGTGGGCAGTCGATTTCAATCCGAGTGCGATTCTGTACGGATGGCAAGGCGGGATGGAAGGCGGCAATGCTTTGGTCGATCTCTTGACGGGCGCTGTCACACCATCCGGGAAACTGCCGGATACGATTGCCCGTTCACTTGATGCGTATCCGTCGACACCGTACTTCGGTCACGAAGACCGGGCGATTTACAAAGAAGACATCTATGTCGGGTACCGTTACTTCGAGACGTTTGCGAAAGACGACGTTCTCTATCCGTTCGGATTCGGCTTATCCTATACGACGTTTGATGTCGCGACGGAGACGGTCGATATGACGGATCAACAGGTGACGTTAACCGTCACCGTCACGAATAGAGGAGAGCACAGCGGAAAAGAAGTCGTCCAAGTCTATCTTGAGAAACCGCAAGGGAAGCTCGGCAATCCGGCCCGTGGACTTGTTGCGTTTGCGAAGACCCAACTCCTTGAGGCGGGTCAAAGTGAAACACTGACGTTAACGGCTCCGCTGATGGAATATGCGAGCTATGATGACTCCGGTCTGACCGGACACAAGTCTTCTTACGTGATTGAAGCAGGTGTATATCATCTGTACGTCGGAACAGACGTCCGGACGGCGGTGCATGCTGCGACGCAAACGTTCGAGCAGTTACGGGTAATCGAGACGTTAAGCGAAAACATGGCACCGGTCACGGCATTCGACCGCTTGAAGCCGCAACAGACGGAGACCGGTTACGACGTGTCGTACGAAGCGACACCATTGCGGACGGTTGATCCGGAAGCTCGCCGCTTAGCGGAACGTCCGGCAGAGCGGACCTATTCGGACGATCAAGGACTGACATTGCAGGACGTCTCTGAAGGCAAGACATCACTCGACATGTTCCTCGATCAGTTAACGGATGAGGATCTCGCCGCGATCGTCCGCGGTGAAGGGATGAATTCACCGCGTGTCACACCGGGAACAGCGGCGGCGTTTGGCGGCGTGACCGACCGGCTGACGGCGTTCGGGATCCCGGCAGCCTGCTGTGCCGACGGTCCGTCCGGCATCCGGATGGATATCGGAACAAAAGCCTTTTCACTTCCGAACGGGACGCTTGTCGCCTCGACCTTTAACGTCGAGCTCGTGGCGGACTTGTTTGAGATGACAGGTCTTGAACTTCGGAAAAACGGCGTCGATACCTTGCTCGGACCGGGCATGAACATTCACCGTCATCCGCTCAACGGGCGAAATTTCGAGTACTTCTCGGAAGATCCGCACCTGACGGGGATGATGGCGGTCGCTGAACTGGACGGGATGCACCGGGTCGGCGTGACGGGAACACTTAAACATTTAAGCGCCAACAACCAGGAATTCCATCGCCATGATCTCGATTCGATTGTCTCGGAACGGGCCTTACGGGAGATTTATCTCAAAGGATTTGAGCATGCTGTCAAACGCGGACAGGCCTATGCGATCATGACGACGTATGGTGCCGTCAATGGCCTTTGGACCGCAGGACTCTACGATCAGAATACACGGATTCTGCGTGACGAGTGGGGCTTTGAAGGTGTCGTCATGACCGACTGGTGGGCGAAGATCAATGCTGAAGGAACGGACGCGAACCGTCAACAAACGGCAGCGATGGTCCGTTCGCAAAACGATTTATACATGGTCGTCGGTGAATCGGGTGCCAATCCGTTTGAGGATGATACATTAACATCAATCACTGACGGCACATTGACACGGGCGGAGTTACTCCGGAGTGCAGCAAACATTTGCCGCTTCATTCTCCGCTCACCGGTCATGGAACGGGCGCTTGGTCAAGAAGCGACAGTTGAAGTGATAGGATTACCAGAAGAAACAATGGATACAAACGAACAAGCCATGACGCATCAACCACTCATCAGTGGTGTGCCACTGGTCTTCGATGAACTTGTTACGTCAACTGGGAACAGTCATGTTTTTGCTGTGACTGCAGAAGAGACAGGTATGTATCATGTTTCGCTAGAAGTACGTTCGTTTGCCGGTGAACTGGCGCAGATGCCGGTGACGCTGTTTGCGAACAATATGCCGGTCGCGACCTTTACATTCAACGGGACGAACGGCGAATGGGTGACGCAGACGAAAGACGTTTTCGTCTTTAATCCGCATAATTACTTCAAGCTCTACTTTACGCTCGGGGGTCTTGACGTGAAGCAAATTACTTTCACGTTGACGGAGTCGTTCGATATGAAAAACGGATAAACTAAAGACCAGGCAGTCAGTAGCTGCCTGGTCTTTGATGTGTGGAAAAGGAGGACCTTATGCAATTCTCAAAAATGAAAAAACAGATGTTGTCGTTTGTCGCACCATCGCTTCAGACACGTATAAATCTCTATGCAACAGTCGATCGTCATTTTCATGACGGCGAAGCTCGAGTCTGGATGACACTGGATGGAACCTCCTTTTTTAAGGCCGAAGATTTACGTTTTACATTAGAGTCAGATCGTCGTTATGCGTTGGTGAAGAACCGCTTGCCGGAAAAGCCGGAACAGATTACGTTGGAAATCTTTCAATCAGACTGGTATAAGGCATCAAGTGAATTAGACCAGCAAATCGAACGGGAGTTGGAACAAGAGGGATGGCATGCCAATTATGCCGTCCAACAGGATTTTCTGTTGTACCCGACACTATCAATTGAAGAAGCGTTGACGCATCCCCATGCCTTTATCCGCGGCTTTGCCTTGCTCGACCGGCGTGTCGGAAAGCGGCGGCTTGAACGGGTGACCTGCGACACACCATTTGAATTCATCTGTTTAAAGATTCGACTGGAAGCGGTAGCGAACTGACGACAAAAAGAGCAAGGCGCGTGGCCTTGCTCTTTTGCATGATTACATTAAATCGAAAACGAATTGACGGCGTGAATGCCTTCCTGCTCGACGAACTCGTCGAGCAGCGCCCGGACGTCGTCCGTTGAATTCGTCTCCATCAAACGGGCGCGCAATTCGCTCGCCCCGCGGAAACCGCGGACATAAATCTTAAAGAACCGACGGAGCGGTTTGAACAGACGGGGTTCGAATTCCGCTGAATACTGATCGTGCAGGTCGAGCTGCAGACGTAACAGTCCCAGTAACTCTTCGCTCGAGTGCTCTTTCTTTTCGACTTCGAACGCAAACGGATTATGGAAAATCCCGCGACCGATCATGACACCGTCGACACCGTACTGTTCGACGAGTTCCAGACCATGCTGCCGGTCGTTGATGTCCCCGTTGATCGTCAGGAGTGTTTGCGGCGCGATTTCATCCCGGAGTTTCTTGATTTTCGGAATCAGTTCGAAGTGCGCCGGGACGGCACTCATTTCTTTACGCGTCCGCAGGTGAATCGACAGATTGGCGATGTCCTGCTCGAGAATGTGGCGTAACCAGTCGTGCCACTCCTCGACTTTCGAATAGCCGAGACGCGTCTTGACGCTGACCGGCAGACCGCCGGCTTTCGCTGCTTGAATCAGTTCGGCAGCAACGTCGGGACGATTGATCAGTCCTGATCCTTTTCCGTTGACGGCGACGTTCTGGACCGGGCAACCCATGTTGATGTCGATGCCTTTAAAGCCCATTTCCGCCATCCCGATACTCATCTCACGGAAATATTCCGGTTTGTCGCCCCAAATGTGGGCGACCATCGGCTGTTCATCTTCCGTGAACTCGAGGCGTCCGCGGACACTCTGTTTGCCTTTCGGATGACAGTAACTTTCGGTGTTCGTAAATTCAGTGAAGAAGACATCCGGCCGCGCTGCTTTCGCGACGACGTGACGGAAGACGACGTCGGTGACATCTTCCATTGGTGCAAGTACAAAAAATGGTCGTGGCAGGTCCTGCCAAAAGTTGTTTTTCATCGTATATAAAACCCTTTCCTTAAGGTAATTCGTTTTGCTCAATTAAAATTTCATCAACTATATACTTTAAGCGTATTGCAGAAAAAGTGCAAGCAGCTGACTCCACAGATCGTAGGAGTCAGCTGCTTGCACACGTCAATCATTTCAATGGATTGTAGTTCAGCGCCGTTGCTTTCGTGACATGACCATTTTGGTCCTTGTAGATGATGTGTTCTGCCGTCAGCTGCGTCGGGCTTTCAAGTCCGGCCGCTGCCGTCAAATTATAGAGCCCTTCCCGAAGCGAGATGATGTAGTTCGTCACCCGGAAGCTCTTCTCGTCGACGATGAGGGCCTTTTGCAGTTTCGGATCCGTCGTCGCGACACCGACGGGACAATGGTTTGTGTGACAGACTTGCGCCTGAATGCAACCGACGTTGAACATCAGGCCGCGGGCGATGTTGACGAAATCAGCACCGAGCCCTAAGGCGACGGCAATCTTATCGGCACTGATCAACTTACCGGACGCAAACAGTTTGATCCGGTCACGAATCCCGTATGCCACGAGGAGCTGATGGACATAGGGGAGCGCCGATTTGATCGGAAGACCCGCCGCGTCGGCGAGCTCCTGGAACGACGCCCCGGTCCCGCCTTCGCCGCCGTCAATCGTAATGAAATCAGGGTGTTTGCCGGACTCCGCCATATAGGCGACAAGATCTTTGATGTCATCGACTTTCCCGACGACGATTTTGATACCGACCGGCTTCCCACCGATGTCGCGTAACTTCTCGACGAACGTTAGCATCTCGGCGTTCGTCTTGAACTCATTAAAGCGGTTCGGGCTATCGATGCCGACACCGGCTTTGACTTTCCGGACCTTGGCGATCTCCGGTGTGACTTTTTCGCCTTCGAGGTGCCCGCCACGCGTTTTTGCACCTTGGGCAAGTTTTAATTCGAATGCTTTGACTTGGGGAATTTGACTTTTCTGTTCAAATTCTTCGAATGAAAAGTCACCGTCTTCCGTCCGGACGCCAAACAGTCCGGGACCGATTTGGCAAATGATATCGACGTCGCCTTTTAAATGATGGTCGGACAGACCGCCTTCGCCTGTGTTCATCCAGGCGCCTTGAGCGCGTCCGAGGCCAATCGACAGCGCAGTGATCGCTCGGTCTCCAAGTGCACCGAAGCTCATCGCCGATTGTCCAATCAGTCCGCGGACTTGAAACGGCTGGCGGCACGTCGCTTCACCGATGATGGGGGCGTCGTCGTCCTGTAATAAAAAGGGCGCGACTTGTTTTTCGACGAGATGTTCTTTCCGGGTGAATAAATTATCTTGATCGAGTTCATATAAGTAGGTTGGAACTTTGTTATCGTTCGCGACCCGGAGTTCATCGCGGTTCGTCGGAAAGAGGGCATTCTGGATATAAAAACCGGCTTCATCGAAGTCACGTTCTGATCCAAAACCGAGAATCCGTGAATTGTATTTACCGGCGATGACGGCTGATTTGTAATCGTTTCGGGAAAATGGTTTTCCTTCATTGTTGTTCAAGAACAGGTATTGCCGAAGTTCCGGACCCATCTTTTCTAAGATATAACGCATTTTACCGAGGACGGGAAAATTTCGGAGGACGGCATGTTCTTTTTGACGTGAATCGGTCGCCCATAAGTAGAGAACGACAATAAGCGGGACGATGAAGACGAGCGCAACGAGCAGAAGTAAGGTAATCAAGATGACGGTATGGATGGGCATGAGTGGACCTCCTAAGCGAACTGTAGTCTTAATCCGATACCACTCACGAGACGCTAACAAACCTAACTAACTATGTGAAATATTCGTATTGTGTTGAAACTAAATGCTGGAACGATGCGTAAAGTAGTAAAACTTCTGAATTTCGAAAGGATGAAGAGCCATGCACACACTTTACATGAAACAGAAAGTATTCAGTTTACGGGGACGTTTTTCGATTCAAGATCAGCAGGAACAGGATGTCTATCTCGTCGAAGGAAGCTTCATGCAGATTCCGAAGACCTTTTCGATTTCGAGCGTAGACGGGGAAGAAGTCGCCGTCATCACGAAGAAAGTATTCAGCCTGTTGCCGAAATTTTTTGTTGAGGTCGATGGCGAAACACTGACGATCGAAAAATCATTTACATTCTTTAAAGACCGTTACACGATTGACGCGGCAGATTTAGAAATCGACGGCGATTGGTGGGACATGGATTTTCAAATCAAACGTCATGGTGAAGTCGTCGGAAGCGTCGAGAAAAAATGGTTCACGTTTGGTGACAGTTACGAGATTCAAGTCTTTGATCCTGATGTCGAGAAGGTGTTGATTGCGCTGGTCGTCGCAATTGACTGTGTCAAAGAGGACGAAGAGGCAAGTTCATAAACCGAACTCAGGGAGGAACCGATGAAAGCACTTTTGATGAACCAGACGATGGATTTGAACCGTCGTTTTACGATTGAAGATGAAGCCGGACACGTCACGCATGAAGTGACCGGGCAGTTGTTGCAAATGCAGAAAAACTGGCAACTCGTGCAAGAAACAGCCGAGGTCGGCCGCGTGACGAAACAGACATTCAGTATGCTGCCGCATATCCTTGTGGAAGTGGACGGACGTGTCGTTGCGACCATTCAAAAAACCGGGTTTTTGATGTTTGCGGATTACAGGATTGACAGCCGGGACCTGCAGATCGACATCAACTGGGCGACGATGACGTTTAGTGTCACGTATCAAGGAAACAAAATCGGGCAAGGCAAAAGACGGTGGGTTCGTCTCAGCAAACAGTACGAACTGACACTGTTCGACGAGACGGCGGAGACACTGTTTTTAAGTGTCGTGCTCGGACTCGACCGGGCGAAAGCAGACAAAACGGTCTCGACGCTGTTTGCGGACAATTGGGCAGGGGGGAAGAAGTAAATGGAACAATGGGATATCTATACCGCGGACCGCGAGAAAACAGGACGGACATGGACACGGGGAAAGAAGTTACAAGGCGGCGATTATCATCTAGTCGTGCACGTCTGTCTGTTTAACTCAAGCGGCGAAATGTTGATTCAGCAACGGCAACCTTTCAAAGAAGGCTGGTCCAACTTGTGGGACTTGACCGTCGGGGGAAGTGCGGTCGCGGGAGACACGAGCCAGCAGGCGGCAGCACGGGAGCTGTTTGAAGAGATTGGCCTGCGCTATGATTTTGAGGGCATGCGCCCACATTTGACGTCGCATTTTGATGAAGGGTTCGATGATGTTTACTTAATTGAGGCAGATATCGATTTGTCGACACTCGTCTTACAACAGGAAGAAGTGCAAGCTGTCGCCTGGGCGACGGAGGAGGAAATCATCGCCTGGATTCAAGCAGGGACGTTCATTCCGTATCATGAAGGTTTAATTCCGATGCTGTTTGCGTTACGTAAACAACGCGGCAACATCACATCATACGCGTTATTGTAACTAAAAACCCATCGTATTTTCGTCAGGAAACACGATGGGTTTTTGCAATGTTACGCCGTTTTTTTTGAAGCGGGTTGCGTCTGCTTCGGTTTTGTTTCAGGTAAGAAAAAGCTGAACAGCAGATAAGTCGAACAGCTGACGAAAAAGACGACCATCGAGACGGTATAGCCCATATGACCGAGGGCATAGCTCCAAATGATGGTGAAAATCGTCTGCGTCGCATAAGCGATTGCCCAAAACAGACCGAAGAGGACGGTGATTTTTTGCGGTGTCATCCCTTTCATCTCGTGTGCCAAGTTCATGAAAATCGGATACTGGATGTACATCGCAAAACCGGAAATGAAGGCAAAGATGTACGAAACGAGTGGCGAGATGTTGCCGAACGCAACCGTAACGATGAAACTGCCAATCATGATGAGTCCGCTGGTCAGGAGAATCGGTTTTCGCGGTGTTCTGCGACTGCCGATTTTCAGACCAACAAAGTTCCGATGATTCCGGCACCGGAGACAAGCAGATTGACGAGTGAGCCGTTCAGTTCGGTATACGTATCGAAAACGGCTTACTCGATTTCGAGAAAACCGTTTTTGAACTCGAACGTTACGGTCGGTACAACCAATCAGTGGAATCAGAAGAGATCTAACTGGTCGAAAACGAGAGCATCGTCAACTTCTGTCACGAGAAATACATCAGGATTGCGAAGGTGTTGTCCCTGTTCAAAACCAAAAGAGGCATCGAATGAGTGGAGGTATAGCGCAAGTAGATTGCCATGCGTGACAAGAAGAGTTGTCTCAGCAGAATGGGACCAAACGTCATTCAGGACGTCTTGGATTCGCCGCGTCGCCTCTGCGCTCGTTTCTCCACCGGGGCATGCGTAATCAAAGTCGGTAAACGTCTTTTGGAGATGCTCCTGCCAATCGGTCAGTGGTTGACGACTTAAAACGCGTTCACGCAAATCATCTTGGATTTCGATGGAACAATTTGTCTGAAAAGCAACAGCTTCGATTGATTCAATTGCTCGGCGAAAAGGGCTTGATAAGATACGATCCACGGAACGGGATTCAAAAAAAGAAACCAATTCTTTAGCTTGTCTATGGCCGTTCTCCGTCAACGGAGCGTCCGGTTCTTGTCCTGATGCTTCGCAGTGGCGGATCAAGTAAATTTTTTTCATGTTAATCCTCCTAATTGACTGTAGTGATTTACTTTTTCTAGAAAATCAACATCGATTCCTGTTTCAGTCTATGAAAGAAGAAATGAAAGAATAAACTAAAACGGTTGACAAACAATCATAAGATTACTAGTATTAAAAACAATTCAGGTGATTATGTCACCTCAGCAACCGAATAAAAGAGAAAGCTATGATTGTCATGGGTCACACTATGGCAGGAGCAGCTTCTGGAGAGACCGCATGATGCGGCGCCGAAGGGTTCACAATCTCAGGCAAAAGGACAGAAGAGTAGTACTAAATCTTGATTCTTTGAATTGGCGTCGCCAGTCAAGGGATGATTATTTGCTATTCTGATGATTTTTTTGAGATTGGACACCCGTCCAGTCTCTTTTTTTTGTTGGACTGACAGAACAGTCCGACCGGGGGAACTAGAGAAAGCATTCAAGGAGGAGTTCAGGTTTGGAACAACAAGAAGGATTGAAAAGGGATTTATCGAATCGGCACGTCCAGTTGATTGCGATTGGTGGAACGATTGGGACAGGATTGTTTTTAGGATCTGGGAAAGCGATTCAACTCGCGGGACCATCGATCGTCTTTGCGTATTTACTCGTCGGGATTGCGATTTTCTTCGTCATGCGGGCACTGGGAGAATTGTTATTGTCGAAAGCCGGATACGGATCATTAACGGACATCGCAGAAGATTATCTCGGTCCACGTGCCGCGTTCGTGACCGGCTGGACGTATTGGTTCTGCTGGATCATGACGGCGATGGCGGACGTCATTGCGGTCGGCGTGTACGTGAAATACTGGTTCGATATTCCGCAGTGGATTCCGGCTGTGATCTCGCTCCTGATTTTACTCGGCTTTAATTTACTGACGGTCAAACTGTTTGGGGAACTTGAATTTTGGTTCGCTTTGATTAAGGTCATTACGATTTTAGGTTTGATTGGTGTCGGGATCGTCTTACTGATCATCGGTTTCCAAACCGATTCAGGTCCTGTAACCGTCAGTAATTTGTGGCAACACGGCGGAATGTTCCCGAACGGTGTGACCGGCTTCCTGTTGTCGTTCCAGATGGTCGTCTTCGCCTATGTCGGAGTTGAATTAATCGGGGTCTCAGCAGCGGAAACAGCGGATCCGAAAAAGAACATTCCGTCCGCGATCAATAAGATTCCGTTACGGATTCTCTTCTTTTACGTCGGGGCGTTACTGGTTCTCCTGATGATCAATCCGTGGACGGGACTAAATGCGACGGAAAGTCCGTTCGTTAAAACGTTCAGCTTGATTGGAATCCCGCTTGCTGCCGGCGTCATCAACTTCGTTGTCTTGACGTCTGCTGCCTCAGCCTGTAACAGCGGAATGTTCTCGACAAGCCGGATTCTCTATAATCTCGGAAATCAAAAACAGGCACCGGCTAATTTTTCGAAGCTCAATAAAAACCATGTCCCGGCGAATGCTTTGTTCATTTCGACACTCGTCGTGTCGGGCGGTGCGTTACTCAGTAAATTGATCCCGGGACAAGCCTTCAGCATCGTCACGACGATCAGCGCAATCTGTTTCATCTGGGTCTGGGGTGTGATTCTCGTCTGTCACTTGAAATATAAGAAAACACAACCGGAACTGCATGCGGCGTCAACGTTCAAGGCACCGTGGACACCGTTCGTCAACTACCTCGTCCTCGGATTGTTCGGACTGATCCTCGTCGTCATGCTCGTCGCGGATGAAACCCGTCCGGCCTTACTCCTGACACCGGTCTGGTTCATCGGATTGTTTGTCCTGTATCAGTTGCGGACGAAAAAACATCAAAAAGCAGAACGGCACAGTGCGTGATGAAAAAAACAGAGCAGCGTCTGACAAAGGCGCGCTCACTTTTTTTCACCCGCGCTCCTGAGCTGAAAGACAAAGACCCGATTGCCTGCCGAAGAAGACAGGGAGTCGGGTCTTTGTCGAGCTGTCGCAGTGGCAGACTCAGCGATGAAACTGTCCGTCCGCCAACTGTTTCTTCAATGCCGTCGCTTTTTTACGGATGGCCTGCTGATCCGCTTTGTCCCGCTTGGCCCACTGCCGGTACATCATCGTCATCCGTTGATTGCCGGAGAAGCGTTCCTCGTGCCTCGCGATGAAGTCCCAGTACAAGGCATTGAACGGACAGGCCTCGTCACTTAGGGCCTCCTTCTGATTAAAGGGACAGTTCCCGCAGTAGTCGCTCATCTTATGGATGTAGTTCGCCGACGCGATGTACGGTTTCGTCGAGAGGAGACCACCGTCGGCATGCAAGGCCATGCCGAGTACATTCGGAAGGACAACCCAGTTATAGGCGTCGATGTACATTTCATTAAACCAGTCCGCCGTTTGTTGCGGCGAAATCTCAAACAGATTGGCAAAGTTTCCGAGCACCATCAGCCGCTGGATATGGTGATTGTGCGCCGTTTCGATGACAGGGCGGAGCGACTCGGCGACGCAGGTCATCGTCGTCTGACCGTCCCAGAAGAAGTCCGGCAAGTCACGATCGTGTTTGAGGACATTGACCTGTTCATAACCGGGCATCTCACTCAAATAGACGGCCCGCATGTACTCACGCCACCCGAGAATCTGGCGGATGAACCCTTCAACGGCATTGAGCGGCGCCTCCTGTTCTTCGAGCGCTGCGGCAACGGCTTTGATGACTTCGTCCGGTGACAGCAACCCGATATTGATCGACGAGGAAAGGAGAGAGTGTGATAACGTATCCTTTCCTGTCAGCATCGCGTCCTGATAGATTCCGAATGTCTCAAGCCGTTCGTCGATGAAACGGGCGAGTGCCCGCTGTGCTTCCTGTCGTGTGACCGGCCAGTGGAACGTATCGAGCTGCCCCGGATGATCGGCAAACGTCGTCTCGACTTTGTTGATGACGTCACGCGTAATCTGATCCGGCCGGAACCGGATCGGTGCTTTAAAATCGACGCCGTCCTTCGCCGGTTTTCGGTTATCGGCGTCAAACGACCATTTTCCACCGAGCGGTTTGGTTCCGTTCATTAACAGGAGGCGGTCTTTTCGGAGTTGACGATAGAACCGGTCCATCTTCCACGGTTTGTCCCCGAGCATGGCGACGGCTTCGTCCTGTGTCAGCAAAAAGAGCGGAACGTCGGAACAGACATCGACGGTGATTGTCTTCGGAAGACTTTTCTGGAATTTTTTCATGGCACGGCGCATCGGTTCGTCTGTGATGGCTGTATAGAGCAGGTGCGTCGGTTTGTATTGTTGCTGGTGCTGCTTCCATGCTTCGTCAAACGAATCCGCTTCCCGGTAATCGACCGTAAACCCTTTATTCCGGAGTTCGTCTGCGAAATGACGCATCGCTGAAAAAATCAGCACCAGTTTTTGTTTGTGGTACATTTTCCAGGTCGAGCGGGACGTTGCTTCGACCATCAGGATGACATCGTGTTTCGGATCCGCTTCCTGCAGAAGCGGTAACGTGTGGTTCAGCTGATTGCCAAAAATCCAGCGTGTCGCCATGAATCATTCCCCCTTTTTCTTCTACTAGAGTATATATCCGCTTTCTCTGAAAGTATGTCTCAGGATGTGCGCGTGCGATTCAGGGAAAGTGCATCTATTTTAAGTCGGAAACACCCAATATTTTAATATATGAACGACCTGTGATAGGGTTATAATGGAAAGGTAAGTTGTCGTCATGAGAGCGCTCTATTTTTCATGGCAGGTCCATAATATCAACGGGGATAGGAAGGATATCATGAGCAGTATGCCTAAACAAACAGACGTAATATTGATTGGTGCAGGAGTCATGAGTGCGACGCTAGGGGTCTTATTAAAAGAGCTCGCGCCTGACATGACAATTAAAGTGTTCGAGAAGTTACCGAACGCAGGGGAAGAAAGTTCGAATGAGTGGAACAATGCGGGCACGGGTCATGCCGCGTTATGTGAGCTCAACTATACGACAGAGAATGCAGACGGAACGATCGATATCAGTAAGGCCGTGAAAGTAAATGAACAATTCCAACTGTCACGCCAGTTTTGGTCGCATCTCGTCAAAGAAAACGTCTTACCGAATCCAGAAGAATTCATTATGCCGATTCCGCATATGAGTATGGTCGAAGGAGCGGAAAACGTCGAGTTTCTGAAAAAACGATTGGAAGCGCTATCAGCGAATCCACTCTTTAAAGGGATGGAATTTTCTGATGATCCGGAGCAGCTGAAGCAATGGATTCCGCTCATCATGGAAGGGCGGACGTCACCGGAACCGATCGCTGCAACAAAAATTGATTCGGGGACAGACGTCAACTTCGGTGCGCTGACACGGATTTTATTCACGCACCTCGCAGGACAGGGCGTTGAAATCAATTATGGGCACGGCGTCGAAGACTTGAAACGAGTCGACGGCGGCTGGGAAGTCAAAGTCAAAAACGAACAGGACAACCGGATTGAACATCATACGGCGAAGTTCCTCTTTATCGGCGGCGGTGGCGGCAGTCTGCCATTGCTCCAAAAAACAGGGATTCCCGAATCAAAACAAATCGGCGGATTCCCGGTCAGCGGTCTGTTCCTCGTCTGTAAAAATCCGGACATCGCGGAACGGCACCATGCAAAAGTGTACGGGAAAGCGAAAGTCGGAGCACCTCCGATGTCGGTCCCGCATTTGGATACACGATACATCGACGGGCAGAAATCACTGTTATTCGGACCGTTTGCCGGGTTCTCACCGAAATTCCTTAAGACCGGTTCGAATCTCGATTTGCTCGCGTCCGTCAAACCGAACAATGTCTTGACGATGCTTGCTGCCGGAGCAAAAGAAATGGGCTTAACGAAATATTTGATTGAACAAGTGCTGCTTTCGACAGAACAACGGATGAACGAGCTACGTGAATTCATTCCGAACGCAAAAACTGAAGACTGGGATGTCGTCGTCGCGGGACAACGCGTTCAGGTCATCAAAGATACACCACAAGGAAAAGGGACGCTCCAGTTCGGAACGGAAGTCGTCAGTGCGGCGGATGGGTCCGTTGCGGCCTTACTCGGTGCGTCACCGGGAGCTTCGACCGCTGTACCGGTCATGCTCGAAGTGCTCGAAAAATGTTTCCCGGATCAAATCGACGGTTGGACAGCTAAAATCAAGGAGATGATTCCGTCATACGGAACATCGCTTGTTGCGCACCCGGATCTGTTTGACGAAATCCATGCGGAAACAACCGAAACACTTAAACTAACAGCCGCACAACCGATTCATTAAAAACGACAAAATGAAAAAGCCCTGTTTCCTAATTGAACTGCGCCCTATAGTTTGGACAATTTAATAAAAGCACCTTTATTGTTTAAGCTGCTATGAGATGGCTTCGGTATTGTGCCGGAGTC
>NZ_JACSMM010000012.1:0-59418 GCF_018618655.1 Exiguobacterium sp. s95
GACTCCGGCACAATACCGAAGCCATCTCATAGCAGCTTAAACAATAAAGGTGCTTTTATTAAATTGTCCAAACTATAGGGCGCAGTTCACATGCTACGTCTTCAGCATGTAAAAGCGAGTGGTTTTTTTGTGCTAGAAAAAGCGTCTCCGCCACAGAATAAAGGCAGCGAGTCCGGAGAAGAAAATCATCATCCCAAAGACAATCCAAAAGCCGATGACTTCACCTTCCCACGGCACATGGACGTTCATCCCGAACATTCCGGAAATCATTGTCGGGATTGAAATAACAATCGTGATTGAGGCTAAAAACTTCATGACGAAGTTTACATTGTTCGAGATGACGGAACCAAACGTATCCATCGTCGAACTGATGATATCTTTATAGATTTGTGCCATCTCCATTGCCTGGCGGTGCTCGACGAAAACATCTTCTAGTAAATCTTCATCGTCTTCATGTTTCTCGAGACTCGGTGTTTTAATGATGCGATCAAGAACACCATCGTTTGATTTAAGTGACGTCATGAAATAGACGAGGGATTTTTGTAAGTTCATCAGTTGAAAAATTTCTTGATTTCGCATCGAACGTTGAAGTTCATCTTCGAGTTCGTCCATTCGGCGATCGATTTGACGAAGGAAACGAAGGTAAGAAGAGCTGACTTTATAAAGAATTTGAAATACAAAGCGTGAACGATAATTCGTCCGGAATGTCCGTAATTTACCGTTCGAGAACAAGGTCAACACGTCGAGTTGTTGCGAACAGACGGTGATGAAATGCCTCGACGTCACGATGATACCGAGCGGGATCGTGTTGTAGCGTCGTCCCGATGACTCTTCTTCGATGTACGGAACATCGACAATCATCAAGAGCCCTTCATCATCTTTTTCAAAACGAGGTTTTTCCTCAACGTCCAGTGGGTCATAGATAAAATCCTCAGGAATCTTTGTGGCAGCAATGACTTGGTCGGCTTCGTCTTTTGTCGGATTGACAAGATGAATCCAAGAACCTTTCGTGAATTCTTGAATTTCGTTGACTGCCCCGGTCACATCACTTCGATAAATCGTCAACATATGTCTATCCCTCCTGCTCTTCACTTGCTTATTATAGGGACAGAAGATAGGGCGTGTAAATGATTCTCAGATTTTTTTTTACGACATTTAATGTTAAAATGAAACCAGAGGGGGGAACCAGATGCCTTTTTTTAATCAAAAGAAGTTAGAGGAATTACGTTCAATCGCCGGTGGGGACCACGTATTTTTACAAAAGATTGGTGAAACATACATTGCGCAGTTTGATCGTAAATTTCCTGAACTAGAGCAAGCGATCAATAACAATGATCCGGGACAGACAGAAAAAATCGCACATTTACTTAAAGGTGCCTCCTATTCGGTCGCGGCGGACGATTTGGCAGATGAGTTCGAACAACTTGAAAAAGAAGCAGAAACGGGTTCGCTTGAAAATGCGAATCAGGTTTTGCAAAACATTGATCAATCTATGGTGGAGTTCAGAAAAGTCTGGTTGGATGCTTTTATTGGAAAGAATTCGGACTCGATCAAGTAATTGATGAAAAAAGTAAACCGGCGTTCACGATTTCGTGGACGCTTCTTTTTTTTTTGTGAATTGAAAAATCGGAGCCCACTGGAAAGTGAGCTCCGATATAACCGTCAACAACGTCTTACAAGACGTATGAATCGACCGTTTCGATCAAACGACCGATTTCTGGTTTTGTAATTTGTGCATTGACCCCAACAGATTCACCTTTATGGCGAAGATCATCTGAAATCAAGGAAGAGAAGACGATGATTGGCAGTTCGGCATACCGGTCGTCTTCACGAAGGCGTTTCGATAAATGAAGTCCGTCCATTTTCGGCATCTCGATATCTGTGATCAACAAGTCACAATCGCTACCTGCTTCGAAGGCGTCAAATGCATCTTTTCCGTTGATGAACCATTTTAAGCCGTGATATCCTGCTTCTTCAAGCGTCTCAATGATGAGTGTCCGGAGCATTTCTGAATCTTCGGCAATCCAAATCGTTTTGTTCGATCTGTCACGCGGTTGGACGCGACGTCCTTCTTCACGTGCGAAGATGTCTTTACGAGACAGTTCGAGTGCGATTTTTTCATAATCGAGTAAGATGATCATCTTATCGCCTGTCTTGACGACGCCGTTCGTCAATCCTTCGATTCCACGTGCGAGTTCGTTCGGTGTATCAATTTGTTCCCACGAGATACGTCTGATCTCCGTGACAGAATCGACGCGAAGGACACTTTTCTCGCCATTGAACTCACAGATGATCAACCGATCTTCCGTCGCTTCGTCATGGGCTACACCGATGACAGTCGGCAAATCGATGACCGTCATGACTTCACCGCGTAGTTCGATTAATCCTTTGACGGCATCTGGTGTTCCTGGGAGTGGTGTCATCGGTAACGGAACGATGATTTCACGCACTTTCATGACGTTAATCCCAAATGTATAAGGACCACAATGGAAAATGACGATTTCTAATTCATTCGTACCCGCTTCTAACAAAATATCGTGTTGATTGTACACGTGATTTATCCCCTTTCGTTCCTGCACATTCACTTCTGCCTAGTTATCGGCACATTTCGTAAAACATTCCATATCAAATTCAATAAAAAAACTATTGTAATCGCTTTCATAATATGTTAAGCAAAATGTTTGGCATTTGTCTGACCAATTGTTTACAATAGCTATGCAGCCACACACTGAAGTGACAGAGAGAAAAAACATATGGAGGTAGAGTGGAATGAATACAACAAAAACAACGTATACATTTTTATTGGATGGACAATGGTATGAGAGTGAATCAAAAGAGACAATCGAAATCTCTTCACCATATAAAGAAGAACTCGTTGGTCGTGTACAAGCGATGACGAAACCAGAAGTCGACCGTGCGATTGCTTCAGCAAAAGCGGCACAAACGACTTGGGCGAAACAACCAGCAAACAAACGTGCTGAACTATTACATGCATGGGCAACAGAACTTGAAAAACGCGCTGACGAAATCGGCGAAGTCATCATGCGTGAAGTGGGTAAAGGACGTGCAGATGGCGTTAAAGAAGTGAAGCGGACTGCGGAAATCATTCGGTATACAGCAGAAGAAGGTCTTCGTTTTGACGGTCAAATGATGCAAGGCGATTCATTCCCAGGTGGGAGTGCCAAAAAACTTGCAGTCATCAAAAAAGCGCCACTCGGCGTCGTCCTTGCGATTTCACCATTTAACTACCCGGTCAATTTAGCGGCAGCAAAACTTGCACCGGCGTTGATGACAGGAAACGCGGTTGTCTTCAAACCGGCAACACAAGGTTCAATCAGTGGAATCTTGATGATTGAAGCACTCGTCGCAGCAGGTCTTCCGTCAGGTCTCGTTAACGTCGTGACAGGTCGGGGATCAGTCATCGGTGACTATTTAACAGCACATCCAGGAATTGATATGATTACTTTCACGGGTGGTACAGGGACGGGACGTCACTTGTCTCGCCAATCAGCGATGATCCCACTTGTACTTGAACTCGGTGGAAAAGACCCGGCACTCGTCTTAGAAGACGCGGACCTTTCATTAGCAGCGGATCACATCATCAGTGGAGCGTTCTCTTATTCTGGACAACGCTGCACAGCGATCAAACGTGTATTCGTCTTAGATCATCAAGCGGATGCGCTCGTTGACGAATTAACAACACGGATCGCGAAGTTAACGGTCGGTTCACCTGAAGACGACAGTGTCGTAGTTCCATTGATCGATACAAAATCAGCGGATTACGTGGAGGGCTTGATTACGGATGCGAAAGATCAAGGTGCAACAATCGTTACTGGTGGAAACCGGACGAACAACTTGATTGAACCAACACTAATCGACAACGTGACACGTGACATGCGTGTTGCTTGGGAAGAACCGTTCGGACCCGTCTTACCAATCATTCGTGTCAGCTCAGTCGAAGAGATGATTTCGTACTCGAACGAATCGGAATACGGTCTTCAAGCAAGTGTCTTTACGGAAAACATTGATTCAGCTTTTGCTGTAGCGGATGCCCTTGAAACAGGTTCTGTTCAAATTAATGGTCGGACTGAACGTGGCCCAGACCACTTCCCATTCATCGGCGTTAAATCATCTGGACTTGGTGTGCAGGGTGTCGGACGAAGTCTTGCTTCGATGACGCGTGATAAACTGACTGTCCTTAATTTAAAATAAAATTTGCAATAAACGAGCGACCTTTCATTCTGCGAAAGGTCGCTTTTTTTGCATCCAATTCCAGACGGTTTACGTATGCTTTAGTGAAGGGATGCAAGAGAGTGACAGACAAAGTTTGCGGCTCGGGTTCATTTTTCTCTATAATGAAGGAAACTAGTGAGAGAAATGAGGGGATTCCAAGTGAACAGCAAAGATGAAATCTTCACGCTACCGATCCCAACGCCGTTTCCAGTCGGTGATATCAATTGTTACGTCCTCAAAACGGACAATGAAAATATTTTGATTGATTGTGGACCGGATACGGCAGAAGCTTGGCACGCCATGCAAGAGGGTTTGCAGAAAATCGGCTTGTCTGTCGAAGAACTCGACAAAGTAATCGTGACGCATCACCACGCCGATCATGCCGGAATGGCTTATCGTTTTTCTGAAAAAGGAATTGCGATTTACGGGCACGCACGACTTCGTCCCTATTTAGAACAGGATACGGACTTCTTGAATAGTGGCGATGCCTTTTTGCAACGCTTAGCGATGTCGTTCGGGGTGCCAAAAGAAATACGAGCGTTGCTACCGAGTTATCTGTCGGCCCTTAAATGGCTCGGAAAAGGACAACTCGACTATGTCCTAAAAGAAGGAGATTCCATCACGGCGGCAGGTACATACCGCGTGATTGAGTTGCCGGGACACGCAAGCGACCAGATCGGGATTCTCGGTCAAGACGGAACATTGTTCGCAGCCGACCATTTACTGGCACGGATTGAGCCGAACCCGTTACTTGAACAGCCGCAAGCAGGAGATGCGTCCGATATAAAACGCCCTGTCCTTGCATATATGCGCTCGCTCGAAAAGCTTCAAGGTGAACGGATCACGATCGCCTACACCGGTCATGGCGAAACAATCCGTGACGTTCCATCCTTGATTGAAGAACGGTTGCTCCAACGTAAGGTCCGCGGTGAGCAACTTTTGAAACATCTGACAGGAGAGCAGACATTATTTGACTTAGCGCAGTTGACGTACGGCAATCGTCTAAAAAAATCGTTTCCGCTCGTCATGAGTGAGATGAAAGCACGACTCGATTATTTAGTCGCAAGCGGTCAAATTACAGTCGAAAAACGAGACGCGGTTCTTTATTATTCGAAGGCGGGAGTTAGCGGATGAATCTAATGAATAAAACGGTTGTCTTGACGGGAGCATCGAGCGGACTCGGTGAAGCGTTAGCGCGCGTGTTGAACCGGCAAGGAGCGAATTTGATTTTGATTGCCCGCCGTGCCGATCGGCTCGAACGCTTAGCAAGAGAGTTGCATGCTGACTATATCGTCTATGACTTAGAACATTCACCGGAGCATTTAGCCGAACGAATCCAGGTCGACTATGGCATGATTGATGTATTGATCAATAATGCCGGATTCGGAGAATTCAGTTTCTTGCAGGATACCTCGATTGAGACGATTGAATCGATGCACCGGATCAATGTCCTGACGCCCGTTCGGTTGACAAAAGCGTGTCTATCTTTCCTGCGTCCGAATGGAATGATTGTCAATGTCGCGAGTCAGGCAGGAAAGCTGCCGACTCCGAAATCGACCATCTACTGCATGACAAAAGCAAGCCTGCTTCAGTTCTCGAATGCATTGCGACTTGAATTACGACCAAAAGGAATTCATGTGATGACGGTTAATCCGGGACCGATCGCGACTGAATTTTTCATTCGCGCCGATCTGAGTCGCAAATATGAAAAGAATGTCGCCTCGATTTTGTTATCGAAAGAGTCGCTTGCAAAAACGGTGGTCCGAGCGATCGAGCGTCAAAAACGAGAGGTCAATGCACCGTGGTGGATGGAACTTTCAGCGAAAGCATATGCCGTTTGTCCCCGATTGATTGAATGGCTCGGTAAGTCCGGATTTGACAAAAAATGATGGGGTGGAATGAAAATGTTAAAAAAAGTAATCGGTATCGCTGTCGGTGGGTTGTTGCTTGCCGGGTGTGGCGCAACTTCTGACTTGCCGGCAAAGGACGAAGTGCTAGGTTCATCCTATAAAATGATTGAACAGGAAGCAGAGAAAACGACGGTCCGGATGTACATGTGGGGTGGAGATGACGGAATCAATGCCTATATCGACGAGTACGTCGCACCCAAGTTGAAAAAAGAGCATCAAATCACATTGAAGCGAGTGCCGATAGAAACAGCGGACATCATTCAGAAATTGCGTGCTGAAAAAACAGCCGGTAAGGACACAGGCGTGATTGATGTCGTCTGGATTAACGGCGATAATTTCCGAAATGCGAAAAAAGACGGCCTGTTATATGGTGACATCGCGCGCGTCTTACCGAACATCAAGCAAGTCGATGCCGCGGCGCAAGCTTCAGATAGTGGGACGAAGACGGAAGGGCTCGAAGCGGCCTGGGGAAAAGTCCAGTTTGCGTTCCATTATGATCAAGCCAGTGTTGCCAAACCACCGATGGACTTAAACGAGTTAAAAGACTGGGTCAAAGCAAACCCAGGAAAATTCACTTATCCGGAAGTGACGGATTTCACGGGAAATGCGTTTGTCCGTCACGTCATGTACGGGGTTGAATCAAATGAAACGTTGAAGAACCCGAAAAGCGACTTTAAAAAGACATGGGCTTATTTAAACGATTTAAAGCCGTACCTTTGGAAAGAAGGGAAAACCTATCCGAAGACGCTCGCTCAGCTCGATCAATTGTATGCGAAGGGGGATGTCGCGTTCACGATGGGCTTCAATGAACGCCGGGCCGAACAGGAAGTAGCGTCCGGGACCTTCCCTGAAGAAACGCGTCCGCTCATCTTAGAAGAAGGTTCGATTGCGTCGACCCACTTCCTATCGGTTCCGTTTAACGCACCAAATCCAAAAGGGGCGCTCGTTGCAATCAACGAATTGTTATCAGCAGATGCGCAGTTGAAGAAATATGACGCGACCTACTGGGGGGACGGGACGAGTCTTGATTTAAGTACGTTGACGTCAACAGAACAACAAGCGTTTAAGGATGTCCCGGCAGCAAAATCGACACCGACACCAGATGCATTTGAAGGAAAAGTCCGAGCGGAGCTCGACCCGGAATTCTTCGAGGTCATTCGAAAGGATTGGCCGGAACGTGTGGCGCGGTAATCCTTACCCCGCCGTCTTCTTGATTGCTGGAATGGTTCTTTATGGACTGTTCATCAGTGTATCAATGACGACAGTCGCCGATTATCGTGCATTGTTAAGCGATACTGTGTTTCTTGAAAGCATTGCGTTAAGTCTGTACGTTGCACTGAGTAGCACGTTACTTTCGTTAGGGGTCGGTTTCGGCTTAGCTCAATTTTTCTCAAGGCGAGGGGGGATAGCGGAACAAATCCTCGCACTTCCGCTGTTTATCCCGCATCTTGGTGCAGCATATCTTGCGATTCTCTACTTCAGTAATGTACCGATGATTGGTCCGCATGAGACGAATCATTTCAGTATCATCTTGACTTACGTATATAAAGAAACACCGTTCATCTTTTTTTATCTCATTCCTGTTTTTCGACGGCTTGATCACCGGTATGAGGAATTGGGGCAACTGCTTGGATTATCTAGGATTCGCCGATTTTGGCATGGAAAAGGTGTTTTTATTTTGTTTCCGGCACTTGAAGCTAGCTTCATCGTTTTTGCATTTGTTCTATTTGCCTACGAAGTGCCGGCATTGCTTGGTGTGACGTATCCGAAAATGATTGGTGTATATGTATTTGATTTATATACGCAAGGAGACCTGTCGCAACAACCAACGGCTTTTGCCATCAGTGTCGTCTTGACGACGTTGCTCTTCATGATGTTAGCCGTCTTCACGTGGTGGATTCGACCGATCACAGAGCGAATCAGTAAGGGGCGGATTGAATGAAGCAACGAATCGTTACGCTATTGATCGCTTGTCTCGTCGTTGCACCGCTGCTGGGAATCATTCCGAAATCATTTTCTCTAAATCCGCGAATCGTCGAGACGTTGACGACGACGCTCTTCATGATTGCAGCAGTGACGTTTTTGAACCACGTAATTGGTTATGCGGCAGGGAAAGCCATTGCCTTTCAGACGGGACGAATCATTCAACTGGCTGAGTTGTTGATTAGTCTGCCACTGTTTTTACCTGTATTATTGCTCTCATTCGGTCTTTATTTGACGTGGATCCGTTTAGGTTTGGCTGATCAATTCCTTGGCGTGTTACTCGTCCTTTTGTTACCGACACTTCCGTACACGGTCCGCCTTTATACGAACGGATTTCAGGCGCTCGGTGAACAACTACTCGAACAGACGGTCCTTGTTGAGGCAAACCGCTTGAAGCGATTTTTCTTTTTAGTCGGACCGTTGCTTCGTCCGACATTACAATCGGTGACATTGCTCGTCACCGTCATCACACTTAGTCAGTATGCACTCGTCGTGCTCATCGGCGGTGGCGTCGTTCGGATGCTCGCACTTGAAGTCTTCCCCCTTTACTCTGGGAATGCGGTTGATGCGGCTAAAGAAGCGACGATTTGGTTGATCGGGTTACCATTTTTGATTTATCTAGGGCAAATGTTGTTCTTTACCTTATGGATAGAAGGGGTTCGGAGGTTATTAGATGGACGTAAAAATTAATAAAGTGATGAAGCGTTTCGGTAAAACGACCGTCTTGCAAGACATCGATCTAACCATCGCCTCGGGACAATGCGTTGCGCTTGTCGGACCGAGTGGAAGCGGGAAGACGACGTTACTGCGCTTGATTGCCGGATTAGAAAAGGTCTCAGGTGGAACGATTCACTTCGGAGAGCGTGACGTTACGAAAACAGTCCCGAGTAAACGCGGAGTGACGATGCTGTTTCAACGACCACTACTGTTTCCCCATCTCACGATCGGGCAGAACATCCGCCTTGGCATGCGAGGGGATACCCGACAAGTCTCGGAGTGGCTCGACCGCGTCGGGTTACCGGGACGTGAAGCGGACTTTGTCCATCAACTGTCGGGAGGCGAGCAACAACGTGCGAGCTTAGCACGTGCCCTTGCGAGTCAACCGAACTTTTTATTATTAGACGAGCCGTTTTCAAGCCTCGATTTGCCGCGGAGGCGTGAATTACGGACGTTGATTCGTCGCCTGACGGAGCAACAAGGCGTGACGACGTTGCTTGTCACACATGATCGCGAAGAAGCGATGGCAATGGCGGACTATGTGTATGTCATGCAGGCAGGACGCATTATCGAGCAAGGGCGACCTGTTGCTTTAAGCGAGACGAGTCCGTTTTTTGGAGATGGTCTTGCCTTAGACGGGACATGGTATCCGCTGTCTGCGATCGAGTTGGTCTTAAGACCGACGAATCAAACGAATGAACGTGTTACGATTACGAAAGAATTAATCCAATATGGTGTTCGGTTCTATGAAGTCGAACGGGCAACCGGCGAGCGACTCGTCATTCAGACAAGAAGAGCGTTCGACGAAGCGACGACTGTTTATGTCGTCAGAAAGGAGGACTAATATGTTAGATACACGAGCACGAAAGATGGTGCAACCTGTGTTCGACCAAGCGGCGACCGGTTTGAAAAAGCTTGGTCTGTCGGCGAATCAAGTCACAATCATTTCCGGCATCATCGGAGGGGCAACGGGATTCTTCGTCTACAATGACATGATGGGAATTGCGATTCTCTTATTGTGGATTTCTGGAATGCTTGATGTCGTCGATGGGACGATGGCACGTCGCGAAAAACCGACAGCGATTGGAACGATCCTTGATCTTGTACTAGATCGAATCGTCGAGTTGTCCGTGCTGATCGGGATTGCGCTTCGTTTTCCGGAAACACAAATCGTCATGCTCTTTTTAATTGCGTCCTTTGTCATCGGTATGACGATGTTTCTCGCGATTGGGGCAGTCAGTGAAAATTATGGCATCAAGTCCTTCCAATACCAGCCGGGTCTCGTTGAACGGACAGAGGGGTTCTTGTTTTTAACGGCAATGCTGTTATTCCCAAGTGCAATCATCTGGATTGCGATCGTCTTCTTGATTGCAGAGCTGTATACGGTAGGCGAGCGCTTCTATCAAGCCTCTAAGGTGCTGGGATGAGTGAACAGGAGTTAATCATGGTCACGGATCAGGCCGGGCATCCATTATTCACGGCGTCACGAAACCGGGTACATGCTGAAGGGTTATGGCATGAGACGTTCCACTGCTTCGTCGTGAATCGAGAGCAACGAATCGTTCTTCTTCAAGAACGGGCAACTGGAAAAAAGGATTTTCCAAATTGTCTCGACATTACAGCGGCAGGACATTTACTTGCCGGTGAAACCGTTGCTGATGGTGTTCGTGAACTCGAAGAAGAGCTCGGACTCGTCCGGACGATGGATCAGTTGGAGCACGTTGGTATTTTTCTAGAAGAACTGACGTTGCCGGGATTCATTGATCGCGAGCGGACTCAGGTCTTTTTGACGGAATCGAACCAAGCCATTTTTGACTATCATTTACAAGCGACTGAAGTCAAACGGCTGGTCGCTTTTTCATTCGACGCATTTGCTACGTTAGGTGACGAAACGACAACGGAAGTCGTCAGCATCGAGGGTGAACGTTTCGGGCGGAACCGCTTCGTCCCGCACCCGCCGGAGTACTGGGCGATGGTCGAACGAAGCATTGAACAATCTAGCATGTGACAGGAGGAACTGTAGATGAGACAGCGATCTACAGTTTTTTCTTGCTTAAAAAAGTACAAAGTGGCGTAATGCGACGTAATTTGAGATAATTAACAATATATATTATTGATGAAAGAAGGTGCAGCCAGTGGGATTACGATTCGCACTGCTCGGACTGCTAACCCAGGGAGAAGCGACAGGCTATGATTTAAGTACGACGTTCAAAAAACAGATGACGCATTTTTGGACAGCACACCATACGCAAATTTATCGAGAATTATTAAAAATGGAAGAAGCATCACTCGTGACGAGTGTTCATATCGTCCAGGAGGATCTTCCAGATAAAAAAGTCTATTCGATTACAGATAAAGGCCAAACAGAGCTCGTCGCCTGGCTGCGGGCACCGAGTGAATTTAAGCCAAAAATGAAAGATGAGAACTTAATGCGCGTGTCGTTGTTACACCTCTTGCCGCTCGAGGAAGCGATTGCTTACCTTGAAGAATCAAAACGGCATCATCAATTTGCGGTCGACATGATGCAAGTGTGGCGAAAAGATCATTTAGAGAACGGGGCGACACTCGGGGAGACATTGACGAGTGAATACGGTCTACGGATGATGCTGAATTACCTCGATTGGTGTGACTGGGCAATCGAAGAAATCAAAAGAAGTCAAACGAGTGTTTGATTGTGATGGGATAGGGAGTAGAGAACGTGAGTGTATTTAAAGATTATCAAGACTGGCTGGACGAAGAGACGGATGACATCATCAAACGACATGCAACATATGCCGCCGCTGAATTGAAATTAGGTGGAGAAGTCGGAGACTACTATGTTGATGCGGGGCTAATCGATCAATTCGTCATGCGACATGTCTCGTGGTTGTCGATCAGTGAAATCGAAGACATTCTGACAGAGTCTGAAAACAGCGACCGTGTGGAACTTCTCGAACCAACAGATCACGAAGAAGATATGCAACGTCAGCAAGCAGAACACGTGTTACGAATGGATGTAAAAGAAATGTTGGCGTCAAAAACACGCCCCTTCGTCGACGAACGATTACAGGCGCTCACTCAACAGATTCGTCCGCTTCAAGACCGTCAGGCAGAAGCGCAGGCGGCATTCGATGAAATCGAACGGACGATTGAGACAGGAACAGCACCAAAAATCATTCCGAAGCGTTGGTATCGACGGGAACGTGTGGTTGAACAGTCGTTTACCGATGAAGAGCGTACGAACCTTGAGGAGCAGCTTGAAGCACGACAGCAGCAGCTCGTTATTGAAGACCGCACGGTTGCGGCAGCCGAACGTGAAATACTGATGCTTCAGCGGGCGCTTAACGAAGGGAAATGACCCGAAGTGAAAACAGCACCTCCACCTTTGTTCAGGGGGGGTGCTGTTTTGCATGTAGACAACGTCACGTAGGGGGATAAAAGCGTCTCCCTAGCACGCAAAGACGCATTTTTTTCCGTAGAAGTCGACGAAAAGGGACGTCTTTCAGGTGGACCGTCTTGAATCGTTTCCAAAACGACAGAGTATCTTCACTGATCTTAAAGAAAGCTAAAAAAATCTCGCTTTCTAATCTAATCGCTTCCTAGTGTAAAGCAAACAGGAGCGACCCTGCAGCTTTGCTGTAGCGGCGCGATGTTTGCCACAGGAAGACGATTAGAAAGGAAAGAGAGAGCAAAAAAGATGGGAAATCACATTCAAGTGATCTTCCATCTAAGTTTGTCTACACGCGAAAAAAGCACTTCCACTGATGTTCAGTGGAAGTGCTTAGCATCAACTAAAATTTTAGACAGTCGCGAGTTTAGCGACGATCAATTTAGCGACAGCTTCACTTGAAGCTGGGTTTTGACCTGTGATGACGTTGCCATCGATGACTGCGAATTCTTTACCTGCGTCTGAAGTCAAGAACGTTGCACCTTCATTACGCAACGTTGTTTCGAGTAAGAATGGAACTTTCTCTTCAAGACCTGTTGATTTTTCTTCTTCATCTGTAAAGCCGTTGATTTGACGACCTTCGACGAATGGTTTGCCATCAATCATGACGTGAGCGAAAGCGGCAGGTCCGTGACAAACAGATGCGACGATTCCGTCTTTCTTGACCATTGCTTCGATTGCACCGGCAACTTGTGGATTGTTCGGGAAGTCAACGACCGCACCGTGTCCACCCGGGAAATAAACAGCGTCAAACGATGAAGGATCGACTGTTGAGAGTGAAGCTGTATCTTTTAGTGCTTTACGTGCGTCTTGGAACTTCGGCAGAATTTCTTTGACGAGTGATGCTTTATCGATTGGGACGTCGCCACCTTTAACAGAAACAACAGTGACGTCATGTCCTGCTTCGTTGAATAAGTTGAACGGTGCGGCAAACTCTTCGAACCAAAGTCCTGTTGCGTGTCCGTTCATGTCATCCGCGCTTGTTGAAACGATTAGAATACGTGCCATAATAAAATTCCTCCTCTAGGGTTAACGTTACAAATAAGAGGATTCCCCGGCTTGCTAAAACTCAAACCTTATTGATGTGCTGTATAAGGATGGACCGGCAATGTTTTTAGGACGTGATTGATTTGTTCAAGCGTGACGGGTTCCCGCATCGCCTTGAGATTGGCCTGTAATTGCGACACGCTCGACGCACCAGGCAGTACGATTGCGGCTTGTTGATCGATTGCTTGGAGAGCGAGCGCGGGTAGTGGGTAGTCTTGCAAGAAATTCAATGTTTCTTCGAGTTGTTCTTTATTAAATTGCTCGAACTGGTCAACGGATTGGAGGCGCGACGTACTCTCGGTCGTCAATAATCCTTTTGCGAGCGGACCACGAGCGACGACCTTGACATTTTTTTCATTGAGTAAAGGCAAGAGTGCTTCGATGCGCCGATCGAGTAACGAGTAAGGTGTCATCAAATAATCGAGATCACTATGCTCGAGCCAATACTTAATGACGTTCGGCCGTAAAGAAGAAAGACCATTGGCCTTAATCTTACCGTCTGCTTTTAAATCCTTCACGGCTTGAATCGATGCATCGAGGTCGTCTTCCATCGTTCCGCCGTGGACATAATAGAGATCGAGATAAGGTGTTTCGAGTCGGTTCAGACTTTCAAGACATGCTTGTTTTAAGTACTCGTAACTCGGATCCCACGTCCAACCCGTTCCCGTTGCATTCATTCGGTTCCCGCCTTTAGAGGCGAGGAAAATCCGGCTGCGGTCTTCTTGCGAAAATGTCTGTCCAATCAACGATTCGACGGCTCCGTTCGCGTAGACGTCCGCTGTGTCAAAATGAATGACCCCTTCGTCGAGCGCTGTACGGAGGATTTCTGTTGCTTCTTCTTGTCCGCGTTTTAATATTGTCATTGTGCCTAATCCGAGTCCCATGACTAATCCCTCATTTCTTTCGATATGTGCTACTACAGAACAGTTTATCATATTTATTTCTCCGTCCCCCTGTTGAGGAACTGTTTCATATTTTGAGTTTGAAAAAACAAACTTGCATCAGGAATCAGATAACAGGCATACTGAATAAGAAGAATAAATTACGGCGCGGATAGTTATAGAAGGAAGAGGTGTTCGGAATGGAAGAAAAAACAATCGAACGAGAAGTCATTTATGAAGGAAAAGTCTTTAATGTCGAAAAGCATGTCGTCAGCTTACCAAACGGTAATACATCAGTGCGCGAGCTCGTTTATCATAACGGAGCCGTCGCAATCATCGCCTTTGATGAAAAAGGTGATTTGATTGTCGTCGAGCAGTACCGCAAAGCATTCGAACAGCTATCGATTGAAATTCCTGCGGGAAAACTTGAGGCGGGTGAGAATCCAATTGATTGTGCCGGAAGAGAATTGAAAGAAGAAACAGGTTACGCGGCAGAAGAATTGAAACATGTCTTCGATTTTTACGGGGCACCGGGATTTTGCAGCGAACGCGTACATATATATGAAGCAATCGGTTTGACGGCTGGTGAACGTCAGCTGGATGCAGATGAATTCCTTGAAAACCAGACATTGTCACTTGACCGGGCCTTAGAACTGATTGCAAATGGCACGATTGTCGATGCAAAAACAATCATGGCGATTCAACATTGGCACATCCGTACATTAAAATGATTCTAATTTGGTTGATTTTCAGTTGATAATCATTTTAATTTGAAAATTGATTGAGAATCAGCTATGATAAAAGCATCAGTTTCGACCTAAGGGGGCGCTATGATGGAAAGTCGTGTTGAACGCATTAAAAAACAGCTGAGCGGTAAAGGATATAAGCTGACTCCCCAACGTGAAGCGACTGTGCGTATCCTGCTAGAACATGAGTCGGATCACCTCAGTGCTGAAAATGTCTTTTTATTAGTGAAAGAAAAAAACTCTGATATTGGACTCGCGACCGTGTACCGGACGCTCGAATTATTGACGGAGCTTGAAGTCGTCGATAAGGTCAACTTCGGAGATGGCGTATCTCGATTCGATTTACGACAAGAAGGGGCGAGTCACTCGCATCACCACCTTGTATGTATCGAATGTGGTTCCGTCGAAGAAATTTTAGATGATATGTTAGAAGATGTCGAAAAAGAAATCGTCTCGCGGTTTCACTTTAAAATTAAAGATCATCGCTTGACCTTCCACGGAGTTTGCCATGTTTGTCAGGAGCGTCATGCACGTGAAGCGCTTGAACAAACGCAAACACAAACTGTCTAACCGTCCTTCCACACACAGGGCGGTTTTTTCTTTTTGAAAATATAGGTCAGACCTCTTCACAACGGTTTACACCTTTGATATGATGGGAAAGTAAGCGATTTCTTAAGCCAAGAGGATGAATTCAGTGAGACAACAACTGGAAGCATTTATCAACTATCTCGTCATCGAACGGCAAATGTCAGGAAATACGGCAGCAGCCTATCGAAATGATTTAAACCAGTATCTTCATTCGCTCGAACAAGCAGGGGTGACTTCGCTTGAATTCGTGACACGACATCATATCGTGCTCCATATCGAGAGCTTGTTGAACGCTCAAAAGTCACGGTCGACGGTCAGACGGGCGACGAGTTCGATCCGTTCGTTCCATCAATATTTGGTCGAAGAGCGTCAAGTGGAGAGTGATCCGTCACGTCATTTGGATTTACCGAAACCAGAAAAAAAGCTCCCGGTCGTCTGGAGTCAAACGGACGTCGTTAAGTTGCTTGATTCCGTGGTCGGAAACGATCCGCTCGTCAGACGGGATGCGGCGATGCTTGAACTGTTATACGGTACCGGTATGCGGGTCAGTGAACTGCTACAGTTGACGTTAAACGATCTACAGCTCGAACTCGGTTACTTATCGTGTCTTGGGAAAGGGAACAAAACGCGAATCATTCCAATCAGTACGACAGCGATTGATAGCGTCACGACCTATCTCGAACTAGCACGAAACAGTTTAGGGGGCCTGCAAACGGATTATGTCTTCTTGAATAGTCGGGGAAGCCGGTTATCGCGACAAGGTTTTTGGAAGATGATTAAACGACGTGCAAGAGAAGCGGGTATTGAAAAAGAGATTACGCCACATGTGCTCCGTCATTCATTCGCTACTCATCTACTTGAAAATGGTGCAGATTTACGGGTTGTCCAAGAGATGCTCGGTCATGCCGACTTGTCGACGACGCAAATGTACACGCATGTCAACAAAGGTCGGTTACATGAAGTCTATAAGAATCATCATCCACGTGCATGATGTTCCTTATAAAACAAAGGTCTGACTTCAGACAAATGAAGCGTTTTGTCTAGTCGGTTTGTGGGAAAATCATTAGGGCAGTCGTTCATTACAGTACGTATTAGGAGGAAATACAAATGGCACAACAATTCAAACGTGTATTTTTAGTCGTCATGGATTCTGTTGGTATCGGTGAAGCACCCGATGCGGAACAATTTGGAGATTTAGGAGCACATACGCTTGGTCACATCGGAGAGCATATGAATGGCTTGAATATCCCGAACCTGGAAAAGCTTGGTCTCGCGCATATTGAAGCCGTTCAAGGTGTTTCGGCTGATGCCGCACCAATCGCATCATACGGTAAAATGGAAGAAGTATCGGCGGGGAAAGATACGATGACGGGACACTGGGAGATCATGGGTCTTCGCATCGATACACCATTCCGTGTCTTTGAAAAATTCCCGGCTGACTTGATTGACCGTCTTGAAGCATTCTCTGGTCGGAAAATCATCGGTAACAAACCAGCTTCTGGTACGGAAATCTTAGATGAGCTTGGTCAAGAACACGTCGAAACGGGCGCATTGATCGTCTATACATCTGCTGACTCTGTCTTACAGATTGCAGCTCACGAAGAAGTCGTCCCACTCGAAGAACTTTACCGAATTTGTGAATATGCACGTGATATCACGCGCGACGATCCATACATGCTCGGTCGCATCATCGCACGTCCATTCCTTGGGGAGCAAGGCGCATGGGTTCGGACATCGAACCGTCACGACTATGCCTTAAAACCGTTTGACCGGACTGTCATGAATGAGCTTGAGACAGCTGGATTCGATGTCATTTCGCTCGGTAAAATCGCTGACATCTTTGACGGTGAAGGTGTGACGGATGCAATTCGTACGAAATCGAACATGGACGGAATGGACCAACTCGTTGGTCAACTCGAACGTGACTTCACAGGGCTTTGCTTCTTGAACCTTGTTGACTTCGATGCCTTGTTCGGACATCGTCGTGACCCGCAAGGTTACGGGGATGCACTTGAAGAATTTGATGCACGTCTCCCGGAAGTATTCGAGCGGATGCAAGAAGATGATCTCTTAATCATTACAGCTGACCACGGAAACGATCCGATTCACGCTGGAACAGATCACACGCGTGAGTACGTCCCGCTTCTTGCGTACCAAAAATCTGGTGTCGCAAACGATTTAGGAACGCGTGCAACATTTGCTGATCTTGGAGCGACGGTTGCTGCAAACTTCGGTGTTAAAATGCCGGCACACGGAAAAAGCTTTTTAACAGAACTTTAATTTCAAAGGAGCGATTTTGGATGACAGTCAACTGGAATGAAACACGTTCATATTTAGAAAGTAAAATGCAGGCAAAGCCGGAAATCGGTTTGATTCTCGGATCAGGTCTCGGCGTACTGGCTGATGAAATTGAAAATCCAATCGCGATTCCGTATGGCGATATTCCGAACTTCCCTGTTTCGACAGTGGAAGGACATGCGGGACAACTCGTCTTCGGGACGCTCGAAGGCAAACAAGTCGTCGCGATGCAAGGACGATTCCACTTCTATGAAGGCTACTCGATGGAAATGGTCACATTCCCAGTTCGTGTCATGAAAGCAATCGGCGTCGAAACATTAATCGTGACGAATGCAGCGGGTGCTTGTAACGAAGCATTTGAACCGGGAGATCTCATGTTGATCACAGATCACATCAATTTCTTCGGAACGAATCCGTTGATCGGTAAGAACGTCGATGAGATGGGACCACGTTTCCCGGACATGTCGAAGCCGTATGATAAAGAATTACTGGAACTTGCCCAAGCGACGGCAGATGAGCTCGGAATCAATGTTCGTCAAGGCGTTTACTTCGGCAACACCGGTCCGACATATGAAACGCCGGCTGAAGTCAAAATGGCACGGATGCTTGGTGGAGATGTCGTCGGCATGTCGACGGTTCCTGAAGTCATCGTCGCACGTCACTCAGACATGCGCGTACTCGGAATCTCATGTGTATCAAACATGGCAGCAGGTATCTTAGATCAGCCGCTCCATCACGATGAAGTCATCGAAACGACGGAACGGGTCCGGGCACACTTCCTGTCGCTCGTTCGTGGTTCGATCAAAAAAATGTAACAACACCTTAGAGGAGGAAATAGATTATGCGTATGGTAGATTTGATTGCAACGAAACGAGACGGCGGCGAGTTACCAACAGCCGATATTAAAGCAATGGTCGAAGGATTCACGAACGGGGACGTTCCGGATTATCAAATGTCAGCCATGTCGATGGCCATTTTTTATCAAGGGATGTCAGATCGTGAAATCGCAGATTTGACGATGGCGATGGTCGAATCAGGTGACGTCATCGACTTATCACGGATTCACGGCAAAAAAGTCGACAAACACTCAACAGGCGGCGTCGGCGATAAAATCAGTCTGATTGTTGCACCACTCGTCGCGTCAATCGGAATTCCGGTTGCGAAGATGAGCGGACGCGGTCTTGGTCATACAGGTGGAACAATCGATAAATTGGAAGCCTTCCCTGGTTTCGATGTTGAATTATCGGAAGAAGCCTTCGTCAGCCAAGTCAACGACATCAAGATGGCAATCATCGGTCAGACCGGGAACTTAACACCTGCTGACAAAAAACTTTACGCATTACGTGACGTGACAGCAACAGTCAATTCGATTCCGTTGATTGCAAGTTCAATCATGTCGAAAAAAATTGCGGCCGGCGCTGATAGCATCGTTCTTGATGTTAAAACGGGTTCAGGTGCTTTCATGAAGTCGTTTGAGGACGCGAAAGCACTTGCGACAGAGATGGTTTCAATCGGGAAAAGTGTCAACCGGAAAACGATTGCCGTCATCACGGACATGGATCAGCCACTCGGAAACGAAATCGGGAACGCAAACGAAGTCAAAGAAGCAATCGAAGTCTTACAAGGTAAAGATGTGCGTGACTTGAAAGTCATCGCCTTGACGATTGCCTCACATATGGCAGTCCTTGGTGAGTTCTACCCGACGTTCGACGAAGCGTATGCCGATCTCGAGACACGCCTCGCGAACGGTGCAGCACTCGACGTCTTTAAAAAGTTCATCGCAGCGCAAGGTGGCGACGCGTCACTCGTTGACGATATGTCAAAAGCACTTGAAACGAAATACCAAAAAGACTTCGTGGCATCAAAAGCAGGTTATGTCTCTGAAATCATCGCCGATGAAGTTGGTGTCGCAGCGATGATTCTTGGAGCGGGCCGAGCGACGAAAACAGACGTCATCGATCATGCAGCAAGCGTCACGTTATTGAAAAAAGTCGGCGATCGTGTTGAAGTCGGCGATGTCATCGCGACACTTCGTTCGAATAAAGAAACGCTTGATCAAGCAATTGAGAAAATGGATCATGCGTATCATATCAGTGAAACGAAACCGGAAGAACGTCCGCTCGTTCACGCTGTCATCGATTAAATCATGTAAAGTAGCAAGTTGGGTCTTCTTCCCAATTTGCTACTTTTTTTGTTATGATGAAAGTCAGGTTTTTCCAAAAAAGAAGGAGGAAAAAAGATGAAACCAGCTCGATTAAAAGAAGGCGATACAATCGCGATCGTGTCACCCGCATCAGCGATTGCAGCCTACGTGCCGCGCCGATTGCAACGCGGCATTGAAACATTGGAACGGATGGGCTTTCAGGTCCTTGTGATGCCGAATGCGACGGCAGTCCATAGTCATACGGCAGGAACGATTGGCGAACGGGTGCAAGACTTACATATGGCGTTTCGCGATCCGGAAGTCAAAGCGATCATCGCGACGATTGGCGGCTTCAACTCGCATCAGCTGTTAGATGAGCTCGATTATGACTTGATTCGGGACAACCCGAAAATTTTACTCGGCTATAGTGACATCACGGCACTGCATGCTGCGATTTATGCAAAAACAGGTTTGACGACGTTTTTAGGGCCGGCGATTTTGCCGCAGTTCGGTCTACTGGACGGTCTTGACGACTATACTGAACAGTCGTTCAAGCGAACGTTGATGCAGACGGAACCGATTGGGAAAATCGTCGCCTCATCCGAGTGGACGGATGAAGTACTCCGCTGGGACGTACATGACGACCGTCCGAAAAAACGACAACCGAATGCGGGGATGTTGATTGGTCGTACAGGCGAGGGGACAGGACCGATTCTTGCCGGAAACTGTGGAACACTCTTGTTACTTGCAGGTACATCGTATATGCCGTCTTTCGAAGATGTTGTCTTGATGCTCGAAGATGACGGAAGCGAAACACCGGAAACGATCGACCGTTATTTTACACAGTTGCGGCATCTTGGTGTGTATGACGAAATTTCAGCACTCGTTATCGGCCGGTTCGAGAGTCAGGTCGATTTTGATCCGGACTTTACATTGAAAGACATCATTTTACGGGCAACACGCGGCTACGACTTCCCGATTGTCCTCGACGCTGACTTCGGTCATACGGATCCGGTTCTGACATTGCCACTCGGTGTAACAGCTTCCGTTCGTGTCGGTGATGAAATTGAAATTGAAATAGTAGATTCTGCCGTCAACTGAGTAAAAAACCTGCGTTTTCCGAAAAAATTTGGTACACTGTTCCATGGAGTCACAAGTTGCTTGTGACGAACACCATTAGCTGAAAAGCGCGAAAGGTTGGTATACAATGCAAAAAACTGGATATATCTTATTAGAAGACGGAAATAAAATTGATTTTGAACTCTTTAACGACGATGCACCGATCACAACAGAAAACTTCGAGAGCCTTGCGAACTCGAACTTCTACGATGGATTGAACTTCCACCGTGTCATCCCGGGCTTCGTCTCACAAGGCGGCTGCCCAATCGGGAACGGTACAGGCGGTTCTGGGAAAACAATCCCATGTGAAACGTCAACTTCGTACCCGCACAAACATAAAGCAGGTTCACTCTCGATGGCGCACGCTGGTCGCGACACAGGTTCGAGTCAGTTCTTCGTCGTTCACGAGCCGCAACCGCACCTTGACGGTGTGCATACAGTCTTCGGACAAGTCACTTCAGGACTTGAGCATGCTCAAAAAATGAAGCAAGGCGCAGGCATTAAAGAAATTCGCGTAGAAGCATAAGTGTCTGACTCCTCTTCACCTAGAAGGGGAGTTTTTGTTTTTTAGACTAAGGGAACAGGTAGTAAGGCACAAATAGAATTTCAGGAGGCGTTTCATGATGCGTTTACAAGGTAAAAAAGTCATTCAACTCGTCAGTAATGATTTTGAGGATTTAGAGTTATGGTACCCGGTCCACCGGTTACGTGAAGAAGGGGCAATGGTCGACATCGTCGGTGAGAAAGCAAATGAAAAGTATGTCGGGAAATACGGTGTTCCAATCGTCTCCGACATCGCGTTTGCTGACATTAATCCAGCAGACTACGACGCGATTCTCGTTCCGGGTGGTTGGTCACCGGATTTATTACGGCGGTTTGATTCGGTCTTGAAAATGGTCCGGCACTTCGACGAACAAAAACAGCCGATCGGTCAAATCTGTCATGCGGGATGGGTTTTAATTTCAGCAGATGTACTCAAAGGTGTCAACGTCACGAGTACACCGGGGATTAAAGACGACATGACGAATGCGGGCGCAGTGTGGCACGATGAGCCGGTCGTCGTCGACGGACACATCGTCTCAAGTCGGAGACCGCCCGATCTACCTGACTATATGCGTGAATTCATCGCCGTGTTAGAAAAGTCGAAGTCATAATTCGGAAAAGGTGGGGTGAAGTGATTCACTCCTTCTTTTTGTACTTCTCGACAAAAAAATGAAGTAATTCTAGCCGATAAGGTGTAGAATAAATGAGTCTCAGTCGTTCATGGTCCTGAGAGTTGTTGAAATTAGGAAGGTGTAGAATCAGATGCTAGTAAAATATAAGAAGCTGAATGAACGGACCGCGATGGGGTTAATCGCCTTTTCGTGTGAAGTGAAGGATCCGAAGTATTTGCTTGAAACGGTTCAAGCCTATGAACAAGAAGAAGATCGTCAATTGTATCTTTACAAACAGGATGAAGACTTCGTAGGAGTGATCGGTTTTCAATTAGTGGATGGCCACGCTGAATTGAGCCACATCGCATTGTCTCCATCGTTCCGCGGGGAGCGGATGTCGTACACATTACTCGACGCTGCGGCGAAGATGATGCGTCTCGATATCATCGGCTCGACTGAAGAAACAAGTCGTCTTGTTGAAAAGTGGAAAAATCAATGAAAAAAACCGGTCCGTTTATTTCAGGGCCGGTTTTTCCATTTCCCGCGATTTTTAAGTGCGGCTTGCCTTGCGTCGATGACGTCTTGCCGGTTTCGTAACCGGTGTTTGTCGATTAAAAAGGTTCGATCAAGCGGTTCGAGTGATTGGGTCTTCATTCGTTGTTCGAGTCTTTCATCTACTGGTAAGTGGATTCTCCGGTATTCCGGCTCCATAAAAGCGGACTTTAACGTAAGCAGTTG
This sequence comes from Exiguobacterium sp. s95, assembly GCF_018618655.1. NCBI lineage: Bacteria > Bacillati > Bacillota > Bacilli > Caryophanales > Exiguobacterium > Exiguobacterium sp. s95. The sequence continues at coordinate 22,985 of NZ_JACSMM010000012.1, forward strand.
CGTGGCATCGATGCCGAGTTGGGTAATTGACGCTGCATGCCGTTCGATTTTTTGAAAGGCTTTCGGATAGGTCCGCATCGCGCCGGTCACATTACCGCGCCGGTGATGATACCGGGCGACGGCTAATTGAATCAAAGCGACGAGTGATTCGTCCGTCCGATTGCCGGCTTGCCACAGTTCTTCTAATACTTCATGGCATTCGAAGTAATCTTCTTGTATATTGAATTCGAAAGTAAATTGTTCGATCGGGTGCATGAGAGCACCTCCTTTCCTTTTAATATAGCATAGTCGAACAGTAACGATGTATGGTATACTAAGGCGCAAAAAACGTTGATGGGCAGGGAGAATCATGGAATCATATAGTGTGAAGATGGATGCGTTTGAAGGCCCTTTGGATTTACTGTTACACTTGATTGGGAAACTAGAAATCGACATTTACGATATTTCCGTCTCAATCGTGACGGATCAATATGTGTCCTATATTCGAGCTATGCAGCATCTTGAACTCGATGTTGCTAGTGAATATCTTGTCATGGCTGCGACGCTCTTGCAACTGAAAAGTAAACAGCTGTTACCGATTGAACAATCGGAGTTCGAGGAGGTTCCTGATTTTGATGAGGAGCCGACGCGAGAAGGTTTGATTCAACAATTGATTGAGTACAAAGCGTATAAGGAAGCAGCGGTTGTGTTGAAGGAAAAGGAAGAAGCACGACTCGAGCTTTTTTCAAAACAACCGGAAGACCTGTTGCGTTATCTGGATACAGAAACAAATGACTATAACGGAACGTTATCATTTAGTGATTTGTTGCGTGCCTATGAAAAAATGCGACAACGTGTTGCCTGGAAAGTGAAACGGTCGAAGACGGTCAAACGTGAGGAACGGACACTGGAGCAACAGATGGTTCATGTATCAGAATATGTACTGTCGCGAGAACGGACGACCTTTTTTGGCTTCTTTACGGAACAACCGACAGTCGAAGAACTCGTCGTCAGTTTTCTTGCTGTCCTTGAACTCGTCAAACAACGGGTCATTGCTTGCGAGCAGATGAACGACGATATTTTATTACGGACCTTGGCGAAGGAGGAGAATCCGATTGGCGTATGATCGAATCATTGAAAGTCTATTGTTTGTCGTCGGAGATGATGGCATCGATCCACGTGGCCTGAGCCAAGTGCTTGAAATCAGTGAAGCAGCAGCGCGCGAACAACTGCATGCGGTCCAGCAATTGTTTGAGTCGGAAGGACGTGTCCTTCAAATTGTTGAGTCCGGTGGCGTCTTTAAGATGGTGACACGAAAAGAGATGTCACCGTACGTTCAAGCCTACGCGGGATCACTCGCGGAAGACAGTTTGTCTCGTGCTGCAATGGAGACGCTCGTCATCATCGCCTACAAGCAGCCTGTCACGCGTGCAGACATCGAAGTCATTCGCGGCGTCAAGACAGAGCGTGTCATTCATACGCTCAGTGCAAAAGGATTAATTGAAGAAGCTGGGCGTGCGAAAGGCGTCGGGCGAGCTAAATTGTATAAAACGACCGATCATTTCTTGGACCATTTTGGTCTCAATAGTATCGAGGAGTTACCTCCGCTCGAATTCGAAGAAACGTTCGAAGCGGATGGCGATCTATTTTTCAGGAATGAACCGTCACTAGAGGAGAGAATAAATTAATGGAACGTCTACAAAAAATTATCGCACAAGCTGGTGTCGCATCACGACGCAAAGCAGAAGAATTAATTACAGAAGGTCGCGTTAAGGTCAACGGAAAAGTCATCACAGAGCTTGGAACGAAAGTCGGCGGACGTGCTGAAGTCGAAGTCGACGGCGTCAAGCTCGAACGGGAAGAGCATGTCTACTATATGCTGTATAAGCCGACAGGTGTCGTCTCGACGGTTGAAGATGATAAGGGACGTAAAACGGTTGTTGATCTTGTGCCGCCGGGCCATCGTGTTTTCCCGGTCGGTCGTCTTGACTACAATACGAGCGGCTTACTTTTATTGACGAATGACGGTGAATTTTCAAACCTCTTACTGCACCCGAAATACAAAGTACCGAAGCGTTACATCGTTAAAATTAAAGGCGTGCCGGATTATTACCACGTCAAAGGTCTGGAAAAGGGTGTCGTCTTACCAGACGGATTCAAGACAGGCAAAGCACGCGTCGAAATGCGTGATGTCGACAAGAAAAAGAATACGGCAATCCTCGAGATGGTCATCTACGAAGGACATAACCGTCAAGTCCGTCAGATGGTCGAAACACTCGGCGCAGAAGTCATCAAGTTGAAGCGGGAGCAGTTCGGATTCTTGACGTTAGCTGGACTCACTTCAGGGGACTGGCGTGAACTTTCAAAAAAAGAAGTCAATCAATTGCGTGAGCTAGCGGATCCCGTCGCGCCACCTACGAAAAGACGTAAGAACACAAAAAAACGTTAATTTGTAAAGCGGAAAGCTCATCCTATAGGTTGAGTTTTCTTTTTTTGTGACAAAACAATTAACGTATTTCACATTGTCTCAACATTTAAGCGATTTCAAGTACAATATGGGTGGAGGCGGTATAACATGAAAAAAACGAAGCAAAACCCGGAAGAGCGGCTCGAAGCCGCGAAACAAAAAAAGAAGAAACGCTCATTCTGGCGACTGATGATCATGACGATCGTCTTGTTTGCTGGTGCGGTCGTCATCATGCAGTTCGTCGATCAAGCGACACGCGATAAAAATGGTCGTGTCATGGCGGGAGACGATGCACCTGGCTTTACGCTCGTCGACTTGTATGGTGAGAAACAACACTCGATGGATGAGTATGCTGGAAAAGGACTCTTGCTTAATTTTTGGGGCACGTTTTGTGAACCGTGTAAAAAAGAGATGCCATTGATTAACGACAACTACAGCATGATGCAAGATGAAAATGTCAATTTTGTAGCCGTCAATGTCGGCGAAACACCGGTTCGCGTCTCGAGCTTCATCAAGGAAATTGGTGGAACGGACTATCCGATTTTGATGGATACGAACAGTTCCGTCGAGAAAGCGTACGGCATTTATAACTTACCGGTCACATTCATCATTAATAAAGAAGGCGAAGTCGTCGAAAAGTATGAGGGTGAAATTGATCAGGCAAAGTTGGAAGAAATGATTAAAAAAGCAAACGAGTAACGCATCGAGGGGGAATTGATGATGCAGGAATATAAGCAACTGGACATGCGTTATGAAGAAGCAGAGCTTCGTTCAAAACGAAAAAAACAGTCGTGGATTGACCGAACATGGACATTCTTCTCTTCCGTTAAAGTCGGACTGTGGTTGATTGGCTTAATCATTCTCGCAAGTGGTGTCGGGACGATTTTCCCGCAGGAAATGTATATCCCGCAAGCGACACCGCCAGAAGAATTTTATGGGAAGGAATACGGTACGGCAGGCGATATCTACTATGCATTAGGATTTCATAATCTCTTTGAATCGTGGTGGTACATCGGACTGATCACCTTATTACTTTTATCTATCATCATCGTATCGATCGACCGCTTCTTCCCGCTCTATCGAGCGTTGAAGAAACAACCGGTCATCCAGTCTGACCGTTTTATGGGCGGTCAGCGATTTGGCGCTGAGACGGCTGGAACGGTAAAACAAATTGACGCGATTGAGCCGTTGTTAAAAAAGAAAGGCTATAAAATCCGTCGACAGGACGGCGCTTTATTAGCAGAAAAACAACGGTTTGGACGTTGGGGTCCATACATCAATCACATCGGACTCGTCTTATTCTTTGGTGGCGCGATGTTACGGATTGTACCAGGGATGCATGAAGATGAGTTGCTGTGGCTTCGTGAAGGTGAAACGTTGCCGATCGAAGCGACGGACAACGAGTATTACCTTGAAAACAATGCCTTCAATATCGAATTTTATGACCCGGAAAAGGTCGACGCGAAATTCAGTGAAGCGTTGAAACGAGCGGGTGGTAGTGTTCCGAAAAACTACGATACGAAAATGACGTTGTATAAAAAGACGGGCATGACGGATGATTTTAAACCGGAACTTGAAAAAGTGAAATCTGGTGAAACGGCCGTTAACAAACCGTTTGAATTCGAAAACTACCAAGTCTTCCAAGAACAATATGCGGCAGATCCTGAATTCAAAACGATGTCGTTTAATATCGAAAATCAAAAAACCGGAAAAGTTGTCGATACGATTGAAGTCGATTTACGCAACCCGGACTCGACGTATGAATTGAAGGATGGGTACGAAGTCGAGTTAAAAGACTTTTTACCGGACTTCGTCGTCAAAGACGGAAAACCGACGACAAATTCTTCACGGCCGGTCAATCCGGCATTCGTCTTTAACATCAAGTCACCGGAGCACCCGGAAGGCGAACGGAGTCTGATCGGGATTAAGCTCAATGTCGGCGGGGACGAAAATCAATACAAGATGGGCTTTGCCGGGACTGAACTGTCGAACATCTCGGGAGTGCGGATTAAAAAAGATTTGACGCTGCCGTTCCTGTTCGTCGGTGGAGTAATCTTTATGGCGGGTCTGCTCATCGGCATGTACTGGCCGCATCGTCGCCTTTGGATTAGAGAAACAAACGGTCGGATTAACATTGCCGGCTTTACGAACAAGAATGCGTTAGGGCTTCAAAAAGAAGCCAATCTCGCCTTGACAGAAGTAGGTCTTCCTCAACTAGAAGACCGGCAGAAGTTGCGGGAAGAGGGGGAATCAGAATGAATTTGCTTAACTTGAGTGGGAATTTACTGCTGACATCGTTTATCTTGTATCTCATCAGTACCGGATTTTTTGCGGTTGCGACGAGTGGGAAAAAGGGACCGAGCCGGTCAGGTAAGATTGCCTTTACGCTCGCGATTATTGGATTTACGACACAACTTGGTTATTTCTTTACACGCTGGGCAGGAGCGGGGCACGTTCCTGTGTCGAACTTATATGAATATACGACATTCTTCGGGATGATGATGGTTCTTGGTTTCCTGATCGTCTACGGGATTTACCGGAACAACGTTTTAGGATTAGTCGCGATGCCGGTCGCTTTGCTCGTCATCGCCTATGCATCGATGTTCCCGGATGAGGTCCAACCACTCATTCCGGCACTTCAAAGTGTCTGGTTGAAAATTCACGTCACGACAGCTGCACTTGGTGAAGGAATCCTCGCGGTCAGCTTCGCGACAGGATTACTTTACCTGATTCACGCAACAGATTTCAGAAAAGAATCAAAAACACGGACGTGGCTTGAAGTCGTCATGTTTTCGTTAACATGCGTGGTCGGTTATATTCTTGTCGGATTGTTATTTAACGCACTTTCGACGAATGCGACGATTGAATATGTTGCGAAAAACGGCGCGACGATGCAACACGACTATACGATGCCCGTGTTGACTGGTCCGGAAGGCGGAAAAGTCATTTCGGGATCGGGCGCAGTCGTCGAACTGCCGAACTTCTTGAACGCGAACAAAGTCAATACAGTTCTTTGGTCACTGATCGGTGGTCTCGTCTTGTACGTACTCCTTCGATTTGTCATCTTACGGAAGCGTCTTGCGGAAAGCTTAAAACCGATCGCCCGTAAAATCGACTTAGAAACAGCAGATGAAATCAGCTATCGTGCAATTGCGATCGGCTTACCGGTCTTCATCCTGGGCGGTTTGATTTTTGCGATGATTTGGGCCCAGATGGCATGGAGCCGCTATTGGGGCTGGGACCCGAAAGAGGTTTGGGCATTGATTACGGCGTTATTTTACGTCTTCTACCTGCACATGCGCATTCAGCGTGGCTGGATCGGTAAAAAATCAGCCTGGTTGTGTGTCGGTGGGTTTGGGGTCATCATGTTCAACCTGGTGTTCGTCAACCTCGTTGTCGCAGGTCTTCATTCTTACGCCTGACTAAAAAATGAAACAGGGAGTCACCGATCGATGAATGACATCGATCAGTGACTCCCTTTCTTCGTCCAAGCATCAAATATTTGATTTTAAAGGAAACATGAAATGAATCAATCACCCTTTTCTGTCTAACCGGTTAGGGAAGTTTTTTCTTTTTGTTTCATAGTATACTAAAAGAGTAGTAGGATAGAGAAGAGAGACTAGATTATGGGAGGAATCAACCGATGTCAGAAGAAGCTCGTATTTTAGTCGTCGATGATGAAGAACGGATTCGACGCTTATTAAAGATGTACCTCGAACGGGAGAACTTTACGATTGAGGAAGCAGACAACGGCGAGATGGCGCTCGAAATGGCGCTTGAAACGGAATATGATGTCATTCTACTTGATTTGATGATGCCAAAGCTCGATGGTATGCAGGTCTGTGAAGAGTTGCGCAAAACAAAAGCGACGCCGATTGTCATGTTGACGGCAAAAGGGGAAGAAACGAATCGTGTTCATGGTTTTGAAATGGGAGCGGACGATTATATCGTTAAACCGTTCAGTCCACGCGAAGTCGTGCTTCGGGTCAAGGCCATTCTGCGACGTGCCAGTGCAACGAAGTTCTTGCATACGGATGCAAAAACGAAAGATGTTATCGTCTTCCCGCATCTGACGATTGATAATGATGCGCACCGCGTGACGGTCGAAGGGCAAGAAGTCAACTTGACGCCAAAAGAATACGAATTGCTCTACTTCCTCGCGAAGCAGACGGATAAAGTCTTTTCACGGGAACAGTTATTAAAAGAGGTCTGGAATTATGAATTCTTTGGTGATTTGCGGACGGTCGACACACACGTTAAGCGATTGCGGGAAAAACTAAACCGCTTGTCACCGAGCGCGGCTCAGATGATCACGACAGTCTGGGGTGTCGGTTACAAATTCGAGAATAGTCCTGCTTGACGATGAAGTGGTTACAGAGTGTCGTCATCAAATTATGGGGAACGATTTTACTGCTCGTTTCTGTCGTTTTAATTGCTTTGACGATTTTGTTGCTCGAATTTTTTAACTCGTTTCACATTGAACAAGAACGAGGACATCTCGCGAAGCTAGGTCAACAAGTCGAGACCGTTTTCCAAGCGCACGATGGGCTAGAGGAAGGGTCGGCGACCGCCGTCGAAATTACGGATATTTACGGGGCGACGTTGATTGCGACAACGAAGGACGAAACGATTCAAACGAATATTTCAGAGGAAAAGGCACGACGTATGATTAAGGAGCTCGAGCGTCAGAACTGGAAAGCAGTTGACGGTGAAGAGGGCGAGACGGCGATTGGGAACTATGAAGTATTCAATGGCAAGGCAGCACTCGCCTATCGTGCCCCGCTCGTCACATCAAGTGAGGCGGGAACGACGTATTTGATTGAAGAACTGACGAACATCGAACAGGCGAATGAAGGCGCGAGGCAGATCATTCAACTCTGTGTCCTGCTTGCGATCATCGGGACAACCGTATTCGCCTTCTTCCTCTCGACGCGCATTACGGCGCCGCTGCGGACGATTCGTCAAGCTGTCGTCGAAGCCGGGGAAGGAAAGTTCGACCAAAGTCTGACGCAACGTTCACGCGATGAAATCGGGGACTTGGCGTTGGCATTCAATGAAATGAGCAGCCAATTGAATCAATATGTTACGGATCTCGATAAAGAACGACATCTGTTGTCATCCATTTTACGCTGTATGGCAGATGGCGTCTTGACGTTCTCTGATTCCGGGGAGTTGCTCGCGACAAATCCGCCGGCAGAAGATTTTTTGGCAGGGGCACCGGTTCCGGAAGAACTGATTGATTTGTTCAAGACCGTCATGCGGACAGAGACAGAAATGACTGTTTCCTTTGAACGGGAAGGTCGTTATTACATTATTATCGTCAGTCCGTTACTTGAGCACGAAGAGCAGATTGGTGCTGTTGCCGTTTTACGGGACATGACAGAAGCGCAGCAGCTCGAGAAGATGCGCGCCGACTTCGTTGCGAACGTCAGTCATGAATTGCGGACACCGCTCGTCATGCTCCAAGGGTACTCGGAAGCGATCGTCGACGGGATGACGGAAAGCGATGAAGCGACAAAAGAATTTGCTTCAATCATTTATGATGAGTCGCAACGTCTATCGCGTCTCGTCAATGATTTACTCGATCTTGCCCGAATGGAGGCAGGTCATCAAGAGTTACGGATTGAACCGATGGAAGCAGTCCCGTTTGCAAAACGGATGATTAAAAAATTCAAGCAAATGGGACGCGACAAACGTGTATCGTTTGACGTCGTCGGACCGAACGTCGAGTTCGAGGCGGATCCCGATCAAATGGAGCAAGTGTTGACGAACTTACTCGGCAATGCGCTTCGTTACACCGAGGATGGTCAAATCGAGATTAACATTACGGAAGATAGGGAAAACATATTCCTATCCGTAATTGATTCCGGTACAGGAATTCCGGAAGAAGATGTCCCGTTCGTTTTTGATCGTTTCTATAAGGCGGACAAAGCAAGGACGCGTGGCAAGACGGGGACAGGGATCGGTCTCGCGATTGTCGTGAACGTCGTCCGATCGCATGAAGGGGAGGTCGAAGTCGAGAGCCAGCTCGGCGAAGGCTCGACATTCCGAATTCGATTACCGAAAAAACAAAGGAAGCGAACTCTCTGATTCGCTTCCTTTCGCTATAGGAGTGAGAAAAATGAAGATTTATACAAAAACCGGGGATTCAGGGGAAACATCGCTCGTCGGTGGCCGCGTTAAAAAAAATGATGTGCAAATCGATTTGATGGGTGAACTGGATGAACTGAACAGCTTCGTCGGCCTCGCACGGACAAAAGCAACTTCGATTGAAGTAAAAGAACAATTGATTGTCATTCAACATGCCTTGTTTGATTGTGGGAGCGACTTAATGTACGTCGAACAAAAAGAATCCCGCTTGAGTCAAACTGCGACAGAAAATCTCGAGAGTTGGATTGATAGTTTAACGGAATTATCTCCCCCGCTCGATAAGTTTATCTTGCCAGGCGGAACGGAAGCGGCGGCAAGCCTACATGTTGCGCGAACGATTTGTCGACGGATTGAACGTTCGATGGTCGATGTCGCTCAAGCCCGTCACCTCTTGCCATTCATCAACCGACTGAGTGACTTTTTCTTTGCCGCAGCGCGTTATGAGAATGCAGTCAATCAAACAGCAGATATTGAATACCTTCGCAGTGCACATGTGTTTAAACGAAAGGATGGAGAGTAAATGAGTCAGTCATTCGAAACGTGGAAAAAAGAGGGGACGACGTACCATCTCGTCCCGACCGATAAATTCAAGACAACGACCGTACTCGTCACATTTTCTGCACCACTTGAAGAAAAAACGCTGACGAGCCGGGCGATCTTACCGTACATCATGGAAAAATCGACAGCGGCCTATCCATCGATGAAGGCGCTACGTGAACCACTCGAAACCTTATATGATGCGGGACTTTATGCAGATGCTTCGAAATTCGGCGAAGAGCATGTTATTTCATTCCAGCTCGACGTCGTCCGAGGTGATCTCGTACGGCATGAGACGTTGCTTGAAGAGGCGCTTGATTTGCTCGAACAAATGATTTTCTATCCTGATTTAACCGAAGGCGGCTTCCGTGAACAGTTCGTCAAACAGGAAAAACGTCTCCATGCGTTACGGATCAGCTCACTTTATGATGATAAAATGCGTTTTGCCCAGCAGCGTCTTCTTGAGTTAATGGCCCCTGGAGAAGCCGTTTCACTGTCGTCACTCGGTACGCTCGAAGGATTAGAGGCAATTACAACATCCTCCTTGCGCGATACATATCGGTCGATGATTGAAAACGACCGGATCGATGTTTTCGTCGTCGGTCATGTGACACGTGACGAAATGGAAGAGGCATTATCCTTCTTGCCTTCGCACAGTGAAAAAACGAGTCATTATATCCCGGCCTTGAAACAAGTCGCCGGTGTGAAGCGTTCATCAGAGACACAACCAATCAAACAAGGAAAGTTACATTTAGGCTACCGTGTTGCAGTCGATCCGACATCTGCTGATTCGATCCGGATGCAAATCGTCAACGGTCTTTTTGGTGGATTTCCCCATTCGAAATTGTTCATGAATGTCCGGGAAAAAGAAAGTCTCGCGTATTATGCAGCATCGCGTTATGCGGCGTTGAATGGTGCATTATATGTCTACTCCGGTGTCGAAACTCAAAAAGCGGAACGGGCAGAAACAATCATCAAGGAACAGCTTGTCGATTTGAAAGCCGGGAACTTTACGGCTGAAGAGTTGACGCAAACGAAAGCGATGCTCATCAATGCGCGTCGTCAAATTCTCGATCAACCCGGACAATTGATTGGCTGGTTGAACGGATCGAAAATGCGTGGATTGACGCTAGAAGATGAAATTCATATCATCGAGACGGCGACGCGTGAAGATGTCGTCCGTCTAGCCGCTAAAATCGAATTAGAGGCAGTCTATTTATTGCGAGGTGAAGAATAATGGAACAGTTAACGTATCATGATACAGACGAAACGGTATTTTTCGAACAATTAGACAATGGCTTGTCTGTTTATTTACTTCAGAAAAAAGGTTATGAAAAAACGTATGCGACGTTTACGACCCGCTATGGTTCAATCGACAATCGTTTCAAAAAAGGTGAGGACTGGGTGAGCGTACCGGACGGGATTGCCCACTTCCTCGAGCATAAAATGTTTGAGTCGGTGCAAGGGGACGTCTTCCAAGAATTTGGTCGTCTCGGTGCATCCGCGAACGCCTTTACATCATTCTCACGGACAGCGTATTTGTTCTCTGCGACATCGCTGATCGAGCAAAATCTCGAAACATTGATTGATTTCGTTCAAGATCCTTACTTTACACCGGAGAGTGTCGAGAAGGAAAAAGGCATCATTACGCAAGAAATTCAAATGTACCAAGATAATCCCGGATGGCGTCTATTTTTTGGACTCATCGAATCGATGTACGCGAATCACCCGGTTCGGATTGACATCGCAGGTACACCGGAGTCGATTGACAAGATTACAGCCGATGATTTGTATACGTGTTACCGGACGTTCTATCATCCGTCGAACATGGTTTTGTTTGTCGTCGGAAACATCAATCCTGCGGAAACGCTTGAGTTGATCAAACAAAATCAAGCGAAAAAAGATTATACAGACCGTCCGGCAATCGAACGCGATTACGGCGTTGAACCAAAAGAAGTCGCACGTCCGCGATTCGAACTCGAGCTCGACGTCAAGACACCGAAAGTCTTGATTGGATATAAAGATGAATCACTTCGTGGCGAAGAACAAGTCCGCCGAGAAATGACGAGTGAGTTACTCCTACATCTCCTGTTTGATCAAACCTCGTCGACGTATCTCGACTTGTATGAAGAAGGATTGATTGACGATACATTCAGTTTTGATTATTCGAGCGAAGAAGAATTTGCTTTTGCAACATTCGGGATGGAAACGGAAGATCCGGAACGTTTCATCGCAGCGTATGAGGAGCTTCTTACCAAGCGTCCCTCGTTCAGCGAGACGGAAGTCGTCCGGAAGCGGAATATGATGCAAGGGAAATTCTTACGGGCATTGAATTCGCCGGAATTTATCGCCAATCAGTTTTCACGTCATGCTTTAGCGGACACGAACATGTTTGCATTGCCGACACTGATTGCTTCGATTACGAAAGAGGAAATTGAAGCACGTTTTGACGAATTGTTTGCGCTTGAGAACCGAGCGATTTCAATCGTCAAACCATATGTCTAACCGATGCGGATTTTTATTACAGGTGCCAGTGGTGCCATCGGTCTAGCGACAGCGAGACGCCTGGCAGCAGCCGGACATGAACTTGTCTTGCATACACATCAACGCCGAAACGAGCTTGAGCAATTTGTACAGGAGTTGCCTGTGACGACTGAAATCGTCGCAGGCGATTTGTCGAATCGGGAAAAGATTGCCTCTCTTTGTGAGGGTTTGCCACCAGTCGATGGTTTCGTCCATATCGCCGGGACGAGCTTTAGTGGACTGTTAATCGATCAATCGACGAACTCAATTGAATCGATGATGACCTTGCACGTCGAATCGCTCATTCGCATCAGTCAGTTCTTGACACATAAGAAACCATTCTCCGCACCGTTGTCGATCGTTGTCGTCAGCAGTGTCTTAGGCGAGTTCGGCGTAGCCGGAGAAGTCGTTTATTCGAGCTGTAAGGCGGCACAACTTGGTTTCGTAAAAGCCTATAGCAAAGAACTAGGCGCAATGAACGGACGAATCAATGCTGTCACGCCTGGTTGGATTGATACGCCGATGAATGCTGTTTTTTCGAAGGAAGATCGCGAACAAGCCTTAGCGGAGATTCCGGCTGGTCGGTTCGGGACGGAAGAAGAAGTAGCCTCGGCTATCACATTTTTAATGGGGGAAGAGGCTGGATATATCTCGGGAGCCACTTTAAAAATTGATGGCGCGTGGATGTGATCGCTTGAAAATTGAACGAGGAATGCTTTTCATTTTTCAAAAAATCATTTAACATGGGGAATGGATAACCGTATAGACGAGGAGGGCTAGCGAGTGGGTGAATTCGAACAGTGGTACCTTGAGTACGAATTGAATGTCGATCGTCCGGGGGTGCTTGGAGATATTGCCTCACTTATGGGGATGCTGCATATCTCGATTGTCACGATCAATGGTGTAGATCGTGAGCGCCGCGGCATGTTACTTCAAACGAAACAGCCTGATCAAATACCGCGACTCGCAGCCATCTTAAAGACGATGCCGACGATTGAGATCGTCAAACTCCGGAAGCCGAAGTTGCGTGACCGGATTGCGATTCGTCATGGTCGTTATATCGACCATAGTAGTGATGAATTAAAAACATTCCGTTTTGTTCGAGAAGACTTAGGGATTCTCGTCGATTTCATGGCTGAATTATGTAAGCAGGATGGGCATCTGCTGATTGGTGTCCGTGGCATGCCGCGGGTCGGGAAAACAGAATCAATCGTCGCAGCAAGTGTCAGTGCAAATAAGAAATGGTTGTTCTTATCGTCGACTTTAATCAAACAAACGGTCAGAACTTCGTTATTTGACGATGAACGGACGGGCGACTACGTCTACATCATCGATGCCCTTGTGTCCCAACGGCACTTCGATGAGCGTCATTGGCAAATTTTACGTGAAGTCATGCGTTTGCCAGCGACGAAAATCGTCGAACATCCGGATGCGTTCGTTAAGTCGAGTGAATACACATGGGATGATTTCGATTACATCATTGAATTACGCAACACGACCGAAGAAATCATCGTGACCGAACCTCCACGTGCACTTGGCGGAAATGAATGGTTCAATTTTTAAATAAGTAATGAAAATGGAAGGTGTGTTACCGATGACCGAGCTCGGAACCTACTTAAAAGAACAACGTGAGACATTAGGTGTCTCGCTAGAACAAATTCAAAGCACGACTAAAATTCAAAAGCGCTATATCGTCGCGATTGAAGAAGGTGCCTACGATCAATTGCCCGGTGCTTTTTATGCACGTGCTTTCATCAAAACGTATGCCGAAGCACTCGGTCTGGACGTAGACGAAGTGTTTGAGACGTATAAACGAGACTTGCCGGAACCTGAAGCACAACCGGTCGTCGAGTTGTCACGACGCGCAACCTATTCGAAGTCGACGGCTCCGAAAAAGAGTGTTGCCAAACGGTGGATTCCAAACATCATTATCATCCTGTTAATCTTTGCGATTGGTGTCGCACTTTACTATGCGTTGCAAAATTTCCTCGATTCGAGTGATAAAGCCAATACGACAGCACCGAAACAGAGTGATGTGACGATTGATGAAGGAGACGCTCCGAGTCAGGAGACGGATGTTCCGGCAACGGAAGAGCCGGAAGAAGAACCAAAAGAAGAAGTGACAGAAGAACCAAAAGAGGAAGTCAAGAAGCCACTAGTGGCGAAAACGACCTCTGGGCAAGATATCACATATGAAGTACCGGCGGATAAAACGATGGATGTCTCGATCAGCATCAAAAAAGATGCATCGCCGTCACCGTTTGTCGGAGTACGTGATACATCGCTTGAAGGAGAGGCGCTCGCGCCAGACCATATCAATGCGTCCGATCCGAACCCGGTCGTCGTCAAAGATGCGAAAACAGATTTGATTCGGATTCGCATCGGTTCAATTAAAGGCATCGATAAAATCGTCGTCAATGATCAGGAGCTCAAACTTAACCGTTCGCTCCTCGTTCAAAATATTTACTTGAAGAAAGTAGCTACGCCGTAAGACGGCATAGCTACTGATCTTACATAAAAAGGAGGAGGATACCAGAATGAACTTGCCTAATCAATTGACGGTATTACGTGTCTTGTTAATTCCTGTCTTTGTCGCAGTACTCGCCATCGACCCAAACTGGGGTCAATGGGACGTTCTCGGTGCCGAACTTCCGGTTTCTCACTTTGTTGCGGCGATGATTTTTTCAGTTGCTGCCATCACGGACTGGTTGGATGGTTACTTGGCACGTAAAAATAAGTTAGTCACGAATTTCGGAAAGTTTATGGATCCACTCGCTGATAAGATGTTAGTCGCAGCTGCACTCGTTTACCTTGTAGAGCTCGATTTCGTTGCAGCTTGGGTCGTCGTCATCATTCTCTGCCGTGAGTTTGCCGTGACAGGGCTTCGTCTTGTCGCATCAGACGAAGGAATCGTCTTAGCAGCCGGAAACTCAGGCAAGGCGAAGACGTGGGTTCAACTGACGTCAATCATCGCTTTCTTGCTCCACGACATCGGATTCGCATTACTGAATATCCCGTTTGCTGAAATCACGATGTGGCTGGCGTTAATCTTAACGATTTACTCAGGCGTTGAGTATTTCTCGAAAAACATTAAATTAATTACGAAATCGATGTAACTTATCTCAAACAAGGCTGTTCGCTAAATCGGACAGTCTTTTTATATACTTTTGAAAGCGGGGAATAAAGATGAAAGCAGAAATCATAGCAGTCGGAAGTGAACTATTATTAGGGGAAATCGCCAATACGAATGCACAGTACCTCTCGGAATGGCTCGCGAGTTGCGGCATCGATGTCCATTATCATAGTGTCGTCGGCGATAATGAGGCGCGGATGACGGACGTCTTCAAACAGGCGCAAGCACGTGCCGATCTCCTCGTCATCACGGGGGGACTTGGACCGACGGAAGATGATTTGACGAAAGAAGTGCTCGCTAAGCTGCTTGGACGTCGTTTGCAAGTTGACGAAGTCGCGTACAGCCGGATTGAAGGTTTTTTGAAAACACGTGGTCGCATGATGACGGATAATGAAAAAAAACAGGCGCTGGTCATTGAAGGGGCGGATGTCCTTTCGAACGGTGCGGGTCTCGCGCCAGGGATGTCGCTGAAGACGGCTGACCACCAATATATCTTATTACCAGGTGTCCCGCGGGAAATGAAGCAAATCATCGCCGATCATTTTGAACATTTGTTTGGACAGGAGACCATCAAATCGAGAACACTTCGCTTTTTCGGAATCGGGGAATCGGCACTGAACGACCGATTGACCGATTTGATTCGTTCCTCCCAAAATCCATCGATCGCACCGTATGCGGAACTTGCTGAAGTACGGTTACGCTTGACGGCGAAAGCGGCGCAGGAACAAGTTGCCATCGAGATGCTTGACGGACTCGAACGACTTGTCCTTGCGGAAGTCGAGGAATACTTTTATGGCTATGGTGAAACGAGTTTACCGGAAGTCGTCCTACTGACTTGTGAAGAGGCAGGCGTGACGCTTGCGGCAGCGGAGTCTTTAACAGGAGGAGCCTTTGCGAGCGGTTTGACTGACATTGCGGGAGCAAGCAACAGCTTTCGTGGGGGTGCCGTCGTCTATGACGATGCAGCGAAGCGTAACCTGTTAAGCGTTAGCGAAACCTTACTGCGCGAACAAACGGCCGTCAGCGCTGACGTCGCGATTGCGATGGCTGAAGGAGCGAGACGTCTCTATCAATCGAATCTTGCTATTGCGTTGACAGGGGAAGCGGGACCGACGAGTAATAGTGGAAAAGCAGTCGGAACGGTCTATTGCGCCCTAGCAACACCGGACGGAACGGAGGTCGTTGAATTTACCTACCCAGCATTCGACCGTGGTATGATTAGATTACGTTCTGTAAAAGATGCGTACTTCCTTCTGTTGAAATACCTTAAGAAAATTGCCGTTCAACCGAAATAAGAATAATTCCAAGTATGCGAATAAATGTTCGTAAAAAGCTTGTCATTCGGTCTCAAAAGAAGTACAATAATCTCAGTAAGATAAATAGAAGGAGGCCTGCTACGTGAGTGATCGTAAAGCAGCACTTGAAATGGCATTACGCCAGATAGAGAAGCAATTTGGTAAAGGTTCAATCATGAAACTAGGTGAAAATGCAGACCAGAAAGTATCTGTTATTTCTTCTGGATCAATCACATTAGATATAGCTCTCGGTGCAGGTGGATATCCACGTGGACGGGTAATCGAAGTATACGGTCCAGAATCTTCTGGTAAAACGACTGTTGCGCTCCACGCGATTGCAGCAGTACAAAAACAAGGCGGTCAGGCAGCGTTCATCGACGCAGAGCATGCGTTAGATCCAGCCTACGCAAATAAACTTGGTGTCGACATTGATGAGTTATTGTTATCACAACCGGATACAGGGGAACAGGCACTTGAAATCGCTGAAGCCCTCGTCCGTTCAGGTGCAGTAGACGTGCTCGTCGTCGACTCGGTTGCAGCGCTCGTACCAAAAGCTGAAATCGAAGGCGAAATGGGTGATTCCCACGTAGGTCTTCAAGCACGTTTGATGAGTCAGGCATTACGTAAGTTGTCTGGTGCAACAAACAAATCGAAGACGATTGTCATCTTCATCAACCAAATCCGTGAAAAAATCGGTGTCATGTTCGGGAACCCGGAAACGACTCCAGGTGGACGTGCCTTGAAATTCTACTCGTCTGTTCGACTTGAAGTTCGTCGTGCGGAAGCATTGAAGAATGGAACGGATATCGTCGGGAATAAAACAAAAATCAAAGTCGTTAAAAATAAAATTGCACCACCATTCAAACAAGCAGAAGTTGATATCATGTATGGTCTCGGGATTTCTAAAGTCGGTGAGTTAATCGACATCGGGACGGATCTCGATATCGTTCAAAAAAGTGGTGCATGGTACTCTTATAATTCAGAACGTCTCGGTCAAGGACGTGAAAACGCGAAACAATACATGGTCGAGCATCCTGAGGTCGCTGAGGAAGTCGAACGTTTGATTCGTGAACACCACGGTCTTGTTGAACGTGCACTTGATGCGGAAGTAGAAGAAGAAACAGAAGATTTATTCGCAGAATAATATAGAGGCGGTTCCTTCTTGAAGGTGAATCGAACAATCGATAACGTTTACTCGCTGGAGTGAACGTTATCTTTTTTTAGATTTTTCGTTGAAGTTACTTCGATTCAAGGTGTTTTTTGTTGAAAAGAGGAAAACAAAGGAATTCTTTCCCGCCCGTTCGTTGACAATGAACGAGTGCTATCCTTACAATATAGATGTACGTTTTTTAGACAGCTTCGATGAAAAACCGAAATGAACTAAGAAACACCTTGCAAAGGGGAGGTGAACCCATGGATACAATAACTTGGATTATCATACTTCTCCTCACTTTGCTCATCGCATTCATCGTAGGCTACTTCTTGCGGAAATCGATTGCTGAAGCAAAGATTCAAGGCGCGGAAACCGAAGCGACAAAAATCGTCGAACGGGCACAAGTGTCAGCGGAAGCAACGAAAAAAGAAGCATTACTCGAAGCGAAAGACGAAGCCTTTAAACTTCGCAATGAAGTAGAAAAAGAACTTCGTGAACGTCGTCAAGAGCTAACAAAACAAGAAGCCCGCTTGCTCCAAAAAGAAGAGACTCTCGATCGCCGTGTCGACTCAATCGACCGAAAGGAAGATCAAATCAACACACGAGACGCTGAGATCGCGAAGCGGAAGCAACAAGCTGAAGCGTTAGAACGCAAAGTTGAGGATCTGTATGAAGAAGGTCGCCAAGAGCTCGTACGTGTTGCGAATCTTTCGCAAGACGAAGCGCGCGCTATCATCATGGATGAGACAAAACAAGCTGCGCTGCATGATGCGGCAATGCTACAAAAAGAAATCGAACAAAAAGCAAAAGAAGAAGCCGACAAGAAAGCACGTAACATCTTGTCCCTCGCGATTCAACGGTTCGCCGCTGAACATATCGCTGAGACGACGGTATCTGTCGTCAACCTACCGAATGATGAGATGAAGGGTCGAATCATCGGTCGTGAAGGTCGTAACATTCGGACACTTGAAACGTTAACGGGAATCGATTTAATCATCGATGATACACCGGAAGCTGTTATCTTGTCTGGATTTGATCCGATTCGTCGTGAAGTGGCGAAGATGGCGCTTGAAAAGCTTGTCCAAGACGGTCGAATTCATCCGGCACGGATTGAAGAGATGGTCGACAAATCACGTCGCGAAGTCGATGAGCGAATTCGCGAAATCGGAGAAGAAGCGACATATGATGTCGGGATTCATGGAATCCACCCGGATCTCGTCAAGATTCTCGGCCGCTTGAAATACCGGACGAGTTACGGACAAAACGTCTTGTTCCACTCACTTGAAGTCGCGCATCTTGCGGGAATGATGGCAGCGGAACTTGGTGAAGATGTCACGCTTGCGAAACGGGCAGGTCTCCTGCACGATATCGGAAAAGCGATTGACCATGAAGTGGAAGGAAGTCATGTTGAGATTGGTGTCGAGCTCGGTACGAAGTACAAAGAGCATCCGACAGTCATCAATGCGATTGCTTCTCACCATGGTGATACGGAAGCGACTTCGGTCATCTCCGTCCTTGTCGCGGCAGCAGACGCACTGTCAGCAGCACGTCCAGGTGCACGACAAGAAACGCTTGAAAGTTACATTCGACGCCTCGAACGTTTGGAAGAAATTTCAGAATCATTCGATGGTGTTGAAAAATCATTTGCGATTCAAGCCGGTCGTGAAGTTCGGATTATCGTCCGTCCTGACGTCGTCGATGATGTCTTAGCACACAAGATGGCGAGTGATATCCGGAAGAAAATCGAAGAAGAACTCGATTATCCGGGTCATATCAAGGTCACGGTCATTCGGGAAACACGAGCAGTCGAATACGCAAAATAAGCAAAGTGGCGGGCGACCGCCACTTTTTTAATGTATTGGAGGAATTAGCATGAAGATTTTATTTATCGGAGACGTCGTTGGCGCACCAGGTCGACACATCTTACAACAATTTACGGCACGTCTGAAGTCGAAATACAATCCAACCGTCATGCTCGTCAACGGTGAAAATGCAGCACACGGTCGTGGCATCACGAAATCAATTTATCACCAATTACTCGAACTTGGTTTCCACGGCGTCACGATGGGAAATCATACGTTTGACAATCGGGACATTTTCGACTGGATTGATGACGCTGACCGGATTGTCCGTCCAGCAAACTATCCGGAAGGAACACCAGGTCGTGGCATGATGGTCTTAAAGGTCGGGAATAAAAAAATTGCCGTCATCAACGTCCAAGGAACGGTCTTCTTGCCAGCACTCGGAGATCCCTTCCGGACTGTTGACGCGTTGATTGCGGAAGTCGAAGGGGAAGTCGATGCGATTTTCGTTGACGTCCATGCGGAAGCAACGAGTGAAAAAATCGCGATGGGTTATCACCTCGACGGACGTGTTCAAGCCGTCGTCGGAACCCACACGCACGTCCAAACTGCCGACGAACGTGTGCTTGACGGTGGAACAGCTTACATCACGGATGTCGGCATGACAGGTCCACTGGACGGTGTCCTCGGGATGCGTAAAGATGATGTCTTACGAAAATTTAAGACACAGCTTCCAACTCGGTTTGAAGTTGCGGAAGGACGGGAACAATTAAATGGAGTCTTGATTCATATCGATGATGCGACGAAAAAAGCAACGAAGATTGAACGGATTCATTTGACGGATCAATCGATATTCTTTGATTAAGTGTCATTTTTGATTGGGAGGTACATTGCATGGACGCCCTGAAAGTATCAGCTAAATCGAATCCGAACGCCGTCGCAGGAGCGATTGCGGGCGTGCTTCGAGAGAAAGGTTCTGTCGAGATTCAGGCTATCGGTGCGGGTGCACTCAATCAATCCATTAAGGCGGTCGCGATTGCGCGAGGATTCGTTGCGCCAGCTGGCATGGATTTAATCTGTATCCCAGCCTTTACCGACATCATGATTGATGGCGAAGAACGGACTGCAATTAAACTCATCGTTGAACCACGCTAAGATCGTTCGGACATAGGTCCTAAATACACGTGATCATCTACTCGGCTAGAGTAGATGGTCTTTTTGTCGTGACGAAAATCAAAAAAACGAACGGATTTCCGGGGGAGGATTGTACAAGTATCTGTAAATCGGTATCATGAGGGAGGATAGTAAAGTAAGACGCTTCCATCATTTCAGGGGACAGAGAAGGAGCGAACGTCGATGTACAATCAATTATCATGGAAAGTAGGCGGACAGCAGGGAGAGGGAATCGAATCGACAGGTGAGATTTTTGCGATTGCCCTCAACCGTCTTGGTTATTATTTATATGGATATCGTCACTTTTCTTCACGCATCAAAGGTGGACATACAAACAATAAGATTCGTGTGGCGACACATGAAGTTCGGACCGTCGCGGACGATCTCGATATTTTAGTGGCATTTGATCAAGAGACGATCGATGTCAATTTCCACGAGTTACGCCAGGGGGCAATCATCATTGCCGACGCAAAGTTCAAGCCGACGAATCCGGATGCTTCGCGTGCCGATCTCTATCCGATTGCGTTTACGGAAATTGCAGCGGGTCTTGGAACCGCACTGATGAAAAACATGGTCGCGATCGGTGCTTCAAGTGCGATTCTCGGAATTGATCCAGAACGGTTTGAAGCCGTCGTCGAACAAATTTTTGGTCGCAAAGGTCCGGAGATGGTCGCAAAGAACTTATCGGCGATTCGGGAAGGAGCAGCTGCTTTTGAAGAGATGGCACTCGATGCCGAGCGGTTCATCCTGGAACCGGCCGACGGGAAGCAACGCATGTTCATGATTGGCAACGATGCGATTGCCCTCGGTGCCGTGACAGGGGGAGCCCGCTTGATGGCCGCTTACCCGATTACACCATCGTCAGAAATCATGGAGTACTTAATCAAGAAATTACCACAGTTCGGGGGAACGGTCGTTCAGACAGAGGATGAACTGGCAGCTGTCACGATGGCGATCGGCGCGAACTATGCCGGTGTCCGTGCCTTGACGGCGTCAGCTGGACCAGGACTGTCGTTGATGGCGGAAGCCATCGGGTTATCCGGGATGACGGAAACACCACTCGTCATCATCGATACACAACGGGGAGGACCGTCAACGGGACTCCCGACGAAACAAGAACAATCGGACTTGATGGCGATGATTTACAGTACGCATGGCGAGATTCCGAAAGTCGTCCTTGCACCGTCGACGGTCGAAGAAGCGTTTTATGATGCGGCGGAAGCCTTTAATATTGCGGAAGAGTACCAATGTCCGGTCATCCTTTTGACCGACTTGATGTTATCGCTCGGAAAACAATCGGTCGAACCGCTCGACTTAGAACGTGTCGAAATCCGACGCGGAAAATTACTGCAAGGCGACTTACCGGAACTTGCCGGGAAAGACTACTTCAAACGGTATGAAGTGACGGAAGACGGGATCAGTCCGCGTGTCGTCCCGGGAATGAAACACGGGATTCATCATGTGACGGGCGTCGAACATAACGAAGAAGGACGTCCCTCGGAAGCAACGAAGAACCGGGTCGATCAAATGACGAAACGTTTACGCAAACTCAATCAATTCCGTCTAGCAGACGCTGTCCTTGTGACGGAACAGCATCAGACACCAGACATCCTGTTCGTCGGCTTCAATTCGACGCGCGGGACGATTGAAGAAGTGATGCCACGTCTAGAGCATGCAGGGATGAAAGTCGATCACTTGCATATTCGTCAAATGCACCCGTTCCCGAGTGAACTCGTCCGGCCACATCTTGAGCGGGCGAAAAAAGTCGTCGTCGTCGAATACAATGCGACCGGTCAACTCGCGAAACTGATTCAGATGAACTGTGGGTTCGCAGACAAGATTGAACATATCTTGAAATTCAACGGTGATCCGTTCTATCCGGCAGAAGTCGTAGAACAGGTAGTAGCAGGAGGCGTTTTTAATGGCAACCTTTAAAGATTTTCGAAATGATGTCAAACCGAACTGGTGTCCGGGATGTGGTGACTTCTCAATTCAAGCAGCGATTCAACGTGCCGTCGCGAACGTCGGTCTTGAGCCGGAAGAACTGGCTTTGATTTCTGGAATCGGCTGTTCCGGCCGCATTTCTGGTTATATCAACACCTATGGGTTTCATGGTGTCCACGGTCGTTCGCTCCCGATTGCCCAAGGCGTCAAGATGGCGAACCGGGAATTGACAGTCATCGCGTCCGGCGGGGACGGGGACGGTTTTGCAATCGGAATGGGGCATACGGTTCATGCGTTCAAACGAAATGTCGACATGACGTACATTGTCATGGACAATCAAATCTACGGCTTGACGAAGGGGCAAACATCACCGACGTCAGCTCCCGGATTCAAAACGAAGTCAACACCGAAAGGCTCGATTGAGAAGAGCATTTCACCGGTCGAGCTTGCTTTGACGGCGGGTGCGACGTTCGTCGCCCAAAGTTTCTCGAACGACTTGAAAGGATTGACACGGCTGATTGAACAAGCGACGGAACATAAAGGGTTCGCCTTCATTAATGTCTTCAGTCCCTGTGTGACGTTTAACAAGGTCAACACGTACGATTGGTTTAAACAAAATTTGACGAAACTGGACGAGATTGAGGGGTACGATGCAACAAATCTCGATACAGCGAAACGCGTCGTCCATGAGCACGACGGACTCGTCATGGGTCTGATTTATCAAGATGAGTCACGGCTCGACTATCAGTCACAAATCGATGGGTATGATGAGACGGGACTGACGTTTGCCGATCTTGAAATGAATGAAAAAACATTTAACCAACTCGCTGCGGAATTCATGTAAAATAGAGTCGAATGATGGTTTGGTTTTTGGGGATGCTAAACATTTGGTCATTACCGATTAGAGAAACAGGTAAGACCCATGAAGGAGTCGGGGAAATATGACAAAGTTAGTGACGATGGAAGAACAGACGACGCAAACAAAAACGATGCGGGCACTCGTCAAAGAAGAGCGTGGTTTTGGAGCGGTCTTGAAAGAAGTCGAGGTTCCTGTCCCAGGACGCGGTGAAGTATTGATTCGCGTTGAAGCGACTTCGATTTGCGGGACAGACGTCCACATTTACGAATGGGATGCCTGGGCCGCGTCTCGTGTCAATCCGCCATACGTGTTCGGACATGAGTTTTCGGGAGAAGTCGTCGAACTCGGCGAAGGGACAAAACGTCTGAAGCTTGGGGATCATGTTTCAGCTGAGACACACATCGTCTGTCATCAATGTAAACAGTGTTTACGGGGACAGTATCATATTTGTAAAAATACGAAAATCATCGGTGTCGATACGCAAGGCTGTTTTGCCGAGTACGTCGTCATGCCGGAAGAAAACCTCTGGGTCAATCCGGAAGAAATGCCGGCAAGCATCGCGTCGATTCAAGAACCGATGGGAAATGCCGTCCACACGGTACTTGCAAGCGACGTCAGTGCCAAGACGGTCGCCATCGTCGGCTGTGGTCCAATCGGTTTGATGGCCGTTTCGGTCGCGAAAGCGGCAGGGGCAGCGGAAGTCGTCGCGATTGATGTCAATCCGTATCGGTTAGAGCTTGCGAAGACGATGGGCGCAGATGTCGTTCTTGATTCACGCCATGATGATGTCATCGAACGGATCATGATGATGACGGACGGCGACGGAATCGATGTCGTCTGCGAGATGAGTGGTCATCCGGTCGCGATCAGTCAAGCCTTTGAAATGGTGACGGCAGGCGGAGATGTCAACATCTTAAGTCTGCCCGTCAAACCGGTTGAAATCGACTTGACGAACCATGTCGTCTTTAAAGGGGTCCGCGTCCAAGGAATCACGGGGCGGAAGATGTACGAGACATGGAGCCAAGTATCAGCCTTTCTTTCGAGCGGCAAGGTCGATGTCAAACCGTTAATCACACATACATTACCGCTCGAACGATTCGAAGAAGGCTTCGAATTGATGCGCCAAGGGAAATGTGGAAAAGTTGTACTACAACCAAGGGGGACGAATTAATGGGTTTCGAACACTTACGAACAGAATTAGAGGAAATGAAAGCGGCGGGGACATTCCGCAAGCTCGTACCACTCGAAAGTGCACAACACAATCGTGTGACGATTGATGGAAAAGAACTGATTCAACTATCTTCAAACAATTATCTCGGACTCGCAGCGCACCCGCGACTCGCAAAACGGGCAGCGGATGCAGCGCTTGAATTCGGTGCCGGGACAGGATCGGTCCGGACGATCGCGGGAACACTCGAAATGCATGAAGCGTTCGAGCGGGAACTTGCAACATTCAAACATACGGAAGCAGCACTTGTATTCCAGTCGGGATTCGCAACGAACCTCGGTGTCTTGTCGGCACTGCTCGGACCAGAGGATGTCGTCATTTCCGATGCCCTTAATCATGCTTCGATCATCGATGGGATTCGCTTGACGAAAGCGAAACGCCGCATTTACAAACACGTCGACTTAGCTGATCTTGAAGCAGCGCTCCAAGAGACGCAAGACGCACGGACACGACTCGTCGTCACGGACGGCGTCTTCTCAATGGACGGTAACATCGCACCACTTCCGGAAATCGTCGAACTCGCAGAAAAGTACGATGCGCTTGTCATGGTCGATGACGCGCATGCCTCAGGCGTTTTAGGAAAAAGTGGTCGCGGGACGGTCAACCACTTCGGGCTTGACGGTCGTGTCGCCCTCCAAGTCGGTACCTTGTCGAAAGCAATTGGTGTCCTTGGCGGGTATGTCGCGTGTGAACAGCATGTTAAAGATTACTTAATCCATAAAGGGCGCCCGTTCCTCTTCTCGACGTCACATCCGCCGGCAGTCGTCGAAGCAAACCGGGAAGCACTGCGGGTAATGGAAGAAGAGACGGAACTGTTCGATCGTCTTTGGGAAAATACAGAGTTCTTCAAACAAGGACTACGTGATCTTGGCTTTAACATCGGGACATCGACGACGCCGATCACACCGGTCATCGTCGGGGACGAAGCGCTTTGTCATAAGTTGTCCGATCAACTGCGTGCTCACGGCGTCTTCGCACAAGGAATTGCCTTCCCGACCGTTGCCAAAGGGAAAGCACGTGTCCGGACAATCGTTACGGCAGAGCATACGCGTGACGACTTAGAGCAAGCAATCGAAGCCTTCAAACAAGTCGGACAAGAATTAAACTTGATTTAACAGGATAGAAAAACAGCCGATGATTGATTCGGCTGTTTTTTCGATTGTATGATAGGGAAAAGAGAACTTCAGAAAGGAAGTGCACGTGCTTTATGACGATTCAAAAAAAGCTGTTGCTGGCGTCGCTGTTGATGCTGACGTTTTTGCTCGGTGGCTGCATTCGCATTCAGTATGATGCGACTGTCCATCTGGATCAAAGTGTCACCTTGAAGACGACGTATGCAGCAAAAGAACATCCGGTCGCACGATTGTTGAACTTTAATCCGGACTGGGAGATGTATGCGAAGCAGGCTGAAAAAAACGGCTATGCAGCGTCGACCTTCAAAACGAAGGACGACTATGAAGGACTTCGTATGGAAAAAACCTTCGCGAACCTTGAAGATTTGGCCTCGATTAAAGATGAATGGAAGACAGGTGTCGGGGGAATCTTGATTCCGCCCGATACGACGTATGATGTGGACAAGCATGAAGGCTTTTGGTTTAATACGTACCGTTTAAATACGAACATCGACTTAAGTATCGATCGCTTAAATATCAAGGGCTATCATCCTACAGGTCAAGTTAAAAAGTTAGCCGATCGTTACATCCGCCAAGCGGACATCGAGATTAAACTGCACGTCCCGGAAGTCGTCGCTTTGCAAAATGCGGAGAAAATCGACTGGGCGAACTACAATGACGTCTCGTGGAAATTATACGGGACGAAAGACAATCAATTGCAACTCGTGGCATACGTTCCGAATCCGACGGGCTGGATTATCACGGGGGTCGTCTTATTAATCGGACTCGGTCTCTTGACGTTTTGGATCATCCACCACGTGCGGAAATTACGCCGCAAGCAACTTCAGACAATCAGTATCTCGCTACTCGTTTGTCTGTTACTCGGAGGTGGTGCTTGGTTAATCTTTGCTGACGAGACGGCCAGTGCCCCGCCGCCGACAACGCAAATCGTGACGGAATCGAAGGGGGAGATTGTCCCGACGTTCATGGTGCATGGCTTGTTCGGGACGGAACGGACCTTCTTACCGATGATTGAAAACTTTACGGAAAAAAAGTTAGCGGATGACGGAGGGCGATGTGATGTTGATCGGACCGGGAAGGTAACCTGTAAAGTCAAGGACTCATCGACCGGTTTCCCGCTCGTTCGTATCATTTTCGAAGACGATGAAGCAAGCCTTGCGCAGCAACAGACGTGGCTTGAAGCCGCGATCGCTCAGTATGACAAGCAACAAAAGGCGACGTTTACCGACATCCAACTTGTTGGTCACAGTATGGGTGGAGTCGACGTCGTCGAATATACGTTGAACGAAAATCTTCCGTATACGATTCGAAAAGTCGTCACGCTTGATGCACCGATTGGTGGATCAAATTATGCGACGCTCGGCTTGACGCTTGCTCCGTTCGGGACGAATACGAACAGTCCGGCGATTCAGGATTTAGCAGAGAACTCAAAGGCGATCGAGCGGTTGAAAGCGCGGCTCGAGACATGGCCGCGTGATGTCCTTGTTTACTCCTTCGGTGCTAAAGGAGGCGACTTCAATCTGATTCCGTTAGACAGTTCGTTCACGCTCGAAGATTATACGGACAACATCCAGACGAAGTCATATAAGTATGATCACTTCACGATTCACCGGCGCGAACCGGTCTTCCGCGAAGTACGCGATTTCTTATTTAAAGAAAATCTAGTCTTGGAAGAGGAGGACGATCAATGAAAAGCGTCGCGATTATTGGCGGAGGGATTGCCGGCGTGACAGCGGCGGCACTCCTCGCTCGAGAAGGGCATGACGTGACATTGCTTGAAGGAAGTCGCGAATGGGGGGGCTCCGCAGGCAAATTCACCCGGAAAGACTTGACGTACCCGGTCGGCGCGACACTCGGGATGGGCTTTCAACGAGGCGGCATTCATGACCGGGTTTTGCAACACTTGGGGTTAGATGTCGAAACGGAGTTACTTGATCTTGTAATGACGATTAAAATCGACGGGCACGATGTTGCCTATTACCGTGACCGTGCTCGATTCATCGGGGAACTACAGGATGTATTCCCACAACTGGCGCAGCAAATCGGCGCATTTTTTGAAGAAATCGATAAGATTCAACGTCATGTCGCTCCGTTGATGGAGTCACTTCCGGCACTACCTGTACGAACTTTGTACGATGCACAGTTGATAATAAAAGAAGCGCAATCGAGCCTGCCTTTACTTCCGTACGTCACACAGACCGTCGGACAAGTGTTACGGCGCCATGGGTTGGAAAGATCGGTTTTCGCTCGGCTGGTGGACGGGATTTTATTAGACAGTATGCAGACCGGTCAGGAAGCGTCCGCGTTACTCGGTGCCGTTGCCTTATCGATTTATCACGACGGTGCGTACTATGTGCCGGGCGGTCTTTATCGAGTCGCAGAAATCCTGAAAGAATCGGCAGAACATGACGGCGCGACGATGTTACTTGGTCGTAAAATCACGTCGGTCATGCAAACGGCAGATGGTTTTTTACTAGAAGATCGTCGCGGTCGTCTATTGCTAGCGGATGTCGTCATCGGTGCGCTCCCACTCGAAGCGATGCAGCGTCTCGTCAGTCCACCTCTTTTACGGACGCTTAAACGGACGTACGCAAGACAAAGGAAACTGGCGCAATGGGCCACATTCACGTATTATGCTGCCTTTCCGGAAAAATTGGTTACATCCGATAGTGCCTTTCGACAAATTCACGATGAACGGTTACCATCGGGTCATGCCTTTTTGTCATTATCACGTTCGGGTGATGTAAAACGGGCTCCGGAGGGCGTACGGACATTGACGATGTCCTGTCACGTCCCGATTGGTTACTTTGATGCTACGGACAACGTACATTACGGGCATCAGATCGAAAGAATGCAGGATGTATTTGAAACGATTGTCGAACAGGAGTTTCCCGGCTTTCGCGAGCAGGCAATCGAACGTCATCCTGGTGGACCGGGCGCCTGGGTGCGTTACACGTCACGACCGGACGGTGGCGTTGGCGGTTATCCGCAATTGCGTTCAACGAGTTTGTTCCGCGCGGCATCATTTCGGACCGGTGTCCCGAATCTCTACGTCATTGGCGATACCGTCTTTCCAGGGGCAGGGACAATCGGTGCGTCGACGTCAGCGATTCATGTCGCCCGACAGTTAGGTGTCAAGATTTGAATGACTTTGTGAAACGATGAAAGAAGCGGCCGAATGGTCGCTTTTTTGTCAGAACAGGATTATGATGGGGGAGAGACGGGAAGTAAGTAGTCATGACCATAAAAAGAGAGAAGGAGTGAATCGCGTGAATCCCTTTGAGGAAAAATGTCAACTCTTCATCCAGGAGCGTCGTCCGGAAGTCGGGCCGATCGTTTTTGCAACGGCACGAACGTTCATCAATGCCCGAGGACTGAGTGTCTATGAACGAATTTATCAAGGCAAGGAAGAGGTTCGGTTAGCATTTGTCGAACAAACGAACGGACAACAGCTTGTTTCTTTAATGGAGAACACATTCGGAAACGGATTAGTCTATTTCGTATCAACGGCAACGGCGACGTGGGACGGCAAAAAATTCGGAGAATACACGTTTTAATTACATAATGAGTCCCAGTCAGGTGAGGCTGGGGCTCTTTCTTGTCGAAACTTATCAGAATGGGGTAACGTATAATCAACTATACGCTCAATCAATCCCTTTCTACGAAAAGGAGGAAGTGTTTTGCAACACGAGGTGAACACACCAAAATCTTCGACACGACGCCTCGCGACCGTCTCGTTGATTTTTATGGCAGTCGGTTTTGTCGCGTCGCTACCGTTTAAAGAAAATGCTTGGATTTTTTGGCTTCAAAGTGGTTTTGAGGCCGGTCTCGTCGGTGGAATCGCCGATTGGTTCGCGATTACAGCCCTGTTCCGTCATCCGCTCGGTTTAAAGATTCCACATACGAACTTGCTGCCGAAAAATCGGGAACGGGTCATCGAATCGATTGTCCAGATGCTCGAAAAAGATTTATTGAACAAAGAAAGCATCGTCGAAAAGCTGCGCCACATGACGCTTGCAGATCGCTTCATCAAATTATTACGTTCACTTGTGTTAGTCCCAGCGTTTCGATCGACCGTGACGGAACTATTGATCGGGATTTTACGAAAGCTTCCACGGGCATCAATCATCAAGGCGGTCGATGAGCGAATCGTTGAAACGATTCGTGCTTACCCGGCGAAGAAATTAGCCGATCGCTTAATCGATTTAAACGATGAGCGCCGACTCGATGAGTTGGCGATTGATCAACTGCTCGGTTACGGACAAAAACTCCTGCAGGACCCCGTCATCCGCGATCAAATCGGACGACTTGCCTATCAGGCAATGATTGATCAAGAAAAAAATACCTTCTTACGGGTGACAGCGAAGACGGTCCAAAAAGTCTATTCGGAGGAACGCCTCAGCCTTGTCATCCAAAGTGTCCTCTTGAGTGTGATTCAAGACATGAAACACGTCCATCATCCAAATCGGTTGGCGATCATCGATCACATCCGTCGGAATTTGGCACAGCTCGCACAAGATGATGTCCGATTAGGGAAAATCGATGCGTGGAAGATGCAAGAAATCGAACGGATTGATTTAGAGCCGATCCTCGATCGTGCCTACACGTCAGGCATCGCAGAGCTAGAGACGTACTTTATATCAGATGCATTTTGGGAACAACGGGCACTGCCTTTAATGAACCAGGCGCTTGATGAGTGGGAACACCATCCGACGTTCAAAGAGGAGAGCGACCGCTGGATGAAAGACCAACTCGTCCAGTTCGTCGACCAAAACCATGCGCGGATCGGCGGACTCGTCCGTGAGAACTTGAACCGGTTCGATACGGAAACGTTGATTCATATGATTGAGGATAAAGTCGGAAACGACTTACAATGGATTCGGGTCAACGGAGCGATTTGTGGATTTTTCATCGGTTTAATTTTAGGTGGAGTCAAACTATTTTTTGCGTAAAAGGAGACTTCTGATGTGGCAACAAGAAGTAACATTGACGACTGATTATGATTTTGAGGGCGTCCGGACCCGCCTGTTGAATGATTCGCTACAGCAACAATCGGCAGATGCCTTACGGATTCCAATTCGTATCGACGAAGTGCCGTGGATTGGTCAAATCCGGGCGGACGATCGTCGAACGATCGTGTTGGCGGGGGATGGACCAAAACAACCGATGGTCGACGCGATGCGCCGGCGGTTTCGTTTAGATGAATCGAACCCGGCCCTTGAATTAAAGCGGACGACGCTGGCGCCGATTGTTGAAACGTTTGGTGCGGAACGGCTTGTGCTCGATGTTGATCCGTTTACAGCATTGATTCGCTCCATCATCCATCAGCAAATCAACCTGTCGTTCGCACGTGTCTTGACAGACCGGGTCTTTCGGACATTCGGGACGACAATCGACGGCGTCGTTTTTCCGCCGACGCAAGCTGAACTTGCGGGTGCTTCGGAAGAACAACTTCGGGCGCTGCAGCTATCGGGTCGTAAAGTCGATTATTTGTTACGGGCGGCGACCGCAAATCTTGACTTTGAACAACTCCGTCAGGCGGAAGATGCGGTCATCGCGGAACAATTGATTGCCTTAAAAGGCGTCGGTCCCTGGACGGTCCAAAATGTGTTGATGTTCGGATACGGACGCAGAGATTTATTTCCGGCGTCCGATATCGGAATCTTGCGGGCATTCGAACGCTTGAATGGCGTTCGTCCGACTGTCAATGAAGCGATTGTTCTCGCCGAACAATTTGCCCCGTACCGCAGTCACGCTGCTTACTTATTGTGGCGTTCGATTGAATAAGGAACTATTCTTGTCACCCTCTAGTGAGAACGGTATAATGAATGCGACAGAACGAGTCATCGTTCGCAGAAACGACGAGTAGCGGTCTGACCGCTCGACATAGAGGGGACGAATGTGTATGTATACAGATGAACAAATCATCGAAAAAGCAAATGAAATCGCGAAAATGATTTCTGAAACGTCAGAAGTCGAACGGTTTAAAGCGGCAGAGGCCAACATCAATGGCAACGAAAAAGTCCAAAAGATGATGAAACAAATCAAGTTCCTCCAAAAAGAGGCAGTCAACTGCCAGCACTACGGAAAAACAGAGGCACTCGCGCGTGTTGAAGCAAAACTGG
This sequence comes from Exiguobacterium sp. s95, assembly GCF_018618655.1. NCBI lineage: Bacteria > Bacillati > Bacillota > Bacilli > Caryophanales > Exiguobacterium > Exiguobacterium sp. s95. The sequence continues at coordinate 54,486 of NZ_JACSMM010000012.1, forward strand.
ATAAATTATTTGCTGAGCTCGATGAGATGCCGGTCGTCCAACAGTTCCAAGAGTCGCAAGAAGAAGTCAACGGCTTACTTCAGTACATCACGGTGACAATCTCGAACGGGATTACGGATCAAATCATCGAAGCAACGGATGGCGATGTCTTAGCTGGAAAAACGGGCAGTGGGATGGAAGCTGAAAACAAAAGCGGCGGTTGCGGCTATTAATCAATGAAACGAATGGGGAAGCCGACGGAAATCCGTCGGCTTTTTCTACGAATGAGGTGGAAAGATGGAAGCAGTACACAACACACCAATGATGAAACAATATTTTTCAATTAAGGCGGATTATCCGGATGCCTTTTTATTTTATCGACTCGGTGATTTTTATGAATTGTTTTTTGATGATGCCAAACAAGTGGCCCATGAACTGGAGCTGACGTTGACGGCGAAGAACGGGAAGAATGCTGAACATCCGATTCCGATGTGCGGCGTGCCGCATCATGCGGCGAACGGGTACATCGAACAATTGATTGAACGGGGATATAAAGTCGCTCTGTGTGATCAAGTCGAAGATCCGAAGTTGACGAAAGGACTCGTCAAACGAGAAGTTATTCAAGTCATCACACCGGGTACGTTAATGTCGTCCTTAACTGAAAAGGAAAACCGTTACCTCGTCGCAATCGCTGAACAGGAAGGACGGTTCGGGATTGCCCGCGGGGACGTCTCGACAGGCGAGAGTGCTTTGACGAGTGTTACTTCGCTCGACGCCGTCATCAAGGAACTGAGTATCATCTTGCCCCGGGAAATCGTCGTGACGAATCCGGAGCACACAGCAGCATTACAGTCGTTACGGATCCCGTTGACGGAAAGCACGCGCCGTGAAAGTCATCCACACGGTGACCGGGCGATCGACGCGGCACAAGCGGATGCGTTCGCTGTCCTTTATGCCTACATGCATGATACGCAAAAACGTGCCTTGTCGCACTTGCAACCGGCGCTCGTCTACGAAGCGACGGACTTTATGCAGCTCGAGCCGAATACGGTCAAAAACCTTGAACTCGTCCGCTCTGCACGAACAGGCGACAAAAAGGGTTCGTTGCTTGGATTACTCGACATCACGGGAACAGCGATGGGCGGCCGGATGCTTAAGCGTTGGCTTGAAAAACCGCTCTTGTCGGAACAGACGATTACGGAGCGGCTCGACGCGGTCGAAGAACTGCTTGGACACTACTTTGAGCGGCACCAGTTGAAAGATACGTTAAGAGAAGTCTATGATCTCGAGCGACTCGTCGCAAAAGTCGGCTACGGAACGGCTTCTGCCCGTGATCTCGTCCAACTGAAAACGACGTTACGATTGATTCCACGGATACAGGCAGCGCTCGAAGAACTGCTCAGCCAGCGTCTCGGGCAATTAGCGATTGGACTTGATCCGCATGACGAGCTAACGGCGTTGCTTGATGCGGCATTCGTCGAAGCCCCACCGATTTCAACAAAGGACGGTGGGATGATCCGGACCGGCTTTAACGCTGAGCTCGATGAATTGCTGACGGCTTCAAAAGACGGGAAGACGTGGCTTGCGACACTCGAAGCGAGTGAACGGCAGGCGACGGGCATTAAAACGTTAAAAATCGGCTACAACCGTGTGTTTGGGTATTACATCGAAGTATCACGTGCCAACGCCAAGTTGCTCCCAGAAGGACGGTATGAACGAAAACAGACGCTTGCGAATGCTGAGCGTTACATCACGCCGGAATTGAAAGAAAAAGAAGCCTTGATTCTCGGAGCGGAAGAAAAAAGTATCACGATGGAATATGAACTCTTCTGTGGTGTCCGTGACCAAGTCAAAACACACATTGAGAGCTTGCAACGGGTCAGCCGCCGGATTGCGGAACTCGACGTCCTCGTCGCGCTCGCGGAAATCGCCGAAACACATGATTACGTTCGTCCGGTGACGACGAACGGTCGAAGCGTAGCGATTGAAGACGGCCGTCATCCGGTCATCGAGACGGTCTTACCACGCGGGGAATATGTCGCAAACGGAATCGCATTAGACGAAGCGCGTGAAATGTTATTGATTACGGGACCGAACATGTCCGGTAAATCGACCTATATGCGCCAGTTCGCCTTGATTGCCTTACTCCACCAGATCGGTTCGTTCGTCCCAGCGTCACGGGCAGAACTTCCAGTCTTCGATCAAATCTTCACCCGGATTGGGGCAGCGGATGATTTAGTCAGTGGACAATCGACGTTCATGGTCGAGATGGTCGAGACACAAGAGGCATTGGAACGAGCGACGGATCGGTCACTTATCTTGCTGGATGAAATTGGTCGGGGCACGTCAACGTATGACGGAATGGCTCTCGCCCAAGCGATTGTCGAGCACATTGCCGATTCGGTCGGCGCAAAAACCCTCTTCTCGACCCACTACCATGAGTTGACGGTGCTTGAGGAAACGATTGCGAAGCTTGCGAACGTCCACGTCCGCGCCGTCGAACAAAACGGGCGGGTCGTGTTCTTACATGAAGTCCGGGACGGGAAAGCCGATCAATCCTACGGGATTCATGTCGCCCGTCTCGCAGATTTACCGGAAACCTTGATTTCGCGGGCAGAAGTGCTATTGTCTGAGTTCGAGCAAGCTGATCAAGGCGTCAAACCACCGGCCGACGTCACGCCGCCAGTACTCGAGGCACCAATCGATCAGCTGAGCCTGTTCGCAGAACCGGATCCTGTCAAGGAAACGATTGCGACGCTTGATTTGATTAACATGACACCGCTCGATGCACTCAATACGTTGTATCGGTTGCAAGCAGAAGCCAGAAAGTGAGGAGATAAGGGATGGGCATCATTCGTGAACTATCGGATTCGTTAGCAAACCGAATCGCGGCGGGAGAAGTCGTCGAGCGACCGGCTTCCGTCGTCAAGGAGCTCGTCGAAAATGCACTCGATGCCGGAGCGACACAAGTCGATGTCGAACTTGAAGAAGCAGGGATGAAACGGATGACGATTCGCGATAACGGACACGGATTTTATCCGGACGATGCGGAACTCGCTTTCGTTCGTCACGCGACGAGTAAGATTAAGGATGAACACGATTTGTTCCGGATCAAGACGCTTGGTTTTCGGGGCGAGGCATTGGCCTCGATTGCGTCCGTCAGTAAAGTCACGCTGAAGACGAAACGGGCCGATCAAGAAGGGGTCCAATTGATTCTCGAATACGGAAAATTACTCGATCGTTCGGCTAGCGCGATGAACCGGGGAACAGAACTGACCGTTGAACACTTATTCTTTAATACACCAGCCCGCCTGAAGTATTTGAAGACGACACATACGGAGCTTGCGGCAATCACGGATGTTTTGAACCGGATGGCGTTCGCGCACCCGGAGGTCAAGTTCCGTGCCGTCCATGAAGGGAAAGTGTTGATCCAGACGAATGGCTCCGGAGACGTCCGGCAAGCTTTAGCGAGCGTCTATGGGCATCAGACGATTCAAGGGACACTTGTTGCGACAGCATCGAATGCGGACTATCAATTGACGTGTCATCTCGTTAAACCCGAAGTCACACGGGCGTCGAAAAACTACATCACCTTGATTTTAAATGGGCGGTCGGTCAAAAACTTTGCTTTGTCGCAAGCTGTCCTGAATGGTTATCATACGTTACTGCCGATCGGTCGTTTTCCGATTGCCGTCATCGAGGTGACGATGGACCCGCTATTGATTGATGTCAACGTTCATCCGGCAAAACGGGAGGTCCGTTTGTCGAAGGAAGCGGAGCTATGTCAATTGATTCAAGAGACGATTCGTATGACACTCAGTCGCGAGACGTTGATTCCGCAAGTGACGAAACCGAAACCGAAAAAAGATCCGGGTGCACAAGAACGGCTCGATTTCTCGTACAGTGTTGATCCGGTTGAAGATACGTCGTCGCGTGCAGTCTGGAACTATCCGATTCCAAAACGTGAAGCGGTTCATGAGACAGAAGGACGACAGGCTGATCAAGCAGTCAGTTTCGAAGGGGAGCAACAGAAAGAAGTAGTAGAGAACGCTGGACAAACGGAGGACAATCGTCCGAAGTTTCCTCATCTCGATGTCATCGGTCAACTGCACTCGTCCTATATCGTCTGTTCCGGCGAGGACGGGATGTATTTGATTGATCAACATGCTGCCCAGGAGCGCATCAAGTATGAAACGTACAAAGTGATGTTTGGTCGTCCGCTCGAGCAACAACAGCAACTGTTATTGCCGTACACGTTCGAAGTTTCATCTGACGACATGAAGCGGATGGAAGAAATCCTGCCTTTATTGTTAGAAGTCGGGATTGAGTTGGAGGCGTTTGGTCCGCAAAGCTTCATCGTCCGTGAAGTACCGACCTGGTTTCCAGCGCACCGGCAGGAAGAGACGATTCAAGAGCTGATGGATGAAGCATTGTTGAAACAAAAAGTCGACATCGAACAGTACCGGGAAGATGCGGCAATCATGATGGCCTGTAAAAAATCAATCAAAGCCAATCATCCTTTAAATAAAGAGATGATGCGACGGTTGATCGTCGACCTGTCACAAACCGAGATGCCGTTCACGTGTCCACACGGCCGACCGGTCATCATCGAATGGACGACATATGAACTGGAGAAGTTGTTTAAACGCGTGATGTGAGAAGAGTATTTACCTCTCGCAAACGAAAAGAATCTTCCTGAAAAAACGCCGATGATTCCGTATGAAAAACGGGATTATCGGCGTTTCGTGTGTCATGGTCCATCCCGTCAAATATCGACTGTCTAAGCATAGTCTTAGGCAATAACAGCTTCTTTTTTTCGTTACTTGCCCGCCTCTTATCATCGCGTGAAAATGCGCTTCAGGCTTTAGACAAAGTGCCATCGGGAGATCAAGCGTCTTTTTTCGTTGCTTTCCTCGGGCGAGGCGCAAGCCGTTGCTCCTTCGTCCTAACGGAC
>NZ_JACSMM010000013.1:0-54422 GCF_018618655.1 Exiguobacterium sp. s95
TTAGGCACGCCGCCAGCGTTCGTCCTGAGCCAGGATCAAACTCTCCATAAAGTGTTTGACTTGCTCGTTTTTGTGACTAAAAGTCACGTCGACGAAGCTTGCGCTTCATTCATTGTTTGTATCCGAAGATACGTTTTTTGCCTCATCGTTCAGTTTTCAAAGTCCGATATGTCATTTGACGACTTTTAAATCTTACAGTAAAGTATTAACTGGTGTCAATTACTTTTTATAAGTTTTTTTCGTTGTATGACGCTCGCTTTCGGTGTGTGCCTTAGCGACATGTATTAATATATCAACTCTTGTTTTTTACGTCAACTGTTTTTCTAAAAAAACTTTTAAAAAAGATGGACTCGATGGAATAGGTCAGAACAACCACCCCTCGAGTCCTTTTCTTATGCCTGTTTTTGCGACTGTACTTTCGCTGGAGCAGGCTTTTCTTGCAAGCGATGCAACATCAGGATTTGATACGCATTACAAACCAAGAGTGTCGCCAGTGCTGCCCAAAGCATCCGCTTGTCTTGCGTTGCCTGAAGAGCTGGTACCCATTCAATCAACGTGATGACCGTCATTAAGAATAACGTCGGGATGAAAGCAGTGAAATTTGTTTCACGGGCTTTCGTACGCGCGACGAGAAACGCGACGAACAATAAGACAACCATTTCACCAATATAGAGGCTTGTCTTATCGAATCCGAACGCAAGTCCACGCAAGTAGACACCGTCAAACAAGGCGAAGGCAATCAAAACGACCTGAACCCGATTCCATAACTTTGCGCCGCGGAACAGATCAAGTCCGACCCGGTGCAAAATCAAATAAGAGAAAAAGCCCATCAGGCTGATTGCCGTCCATGTACTACTGTATGCCAAGGCCGTAATGTATCCGCTAATCGATTGATTGCGGACGTACCCTGGTTCAGCGACAAGGTTAAACACGAAGCCGGCTAGCGTCCCAATTAGGAGCGTCATCCAGAACAGCTTCAAAAATCCTTTAATCTTCATGTATTATCCCTCTACTTTTTCGATGACACGCGCTGCGAGTTCATTATAGTGTGTTTCAAATGGATGGTCATCGCGATAAATCGATGGTGCAAAGTCCGATTCATTCGCATATGGTTGTCCAAGTGGAATCTTAGCTAGAATATCTGTTTTTAGCGCTTCTGACAACTTCTCTCCGCCACCAGATCCGAAGACATACTCTTTTTCACCAGTTACCTTGCTTTCGAAGTACGCCATATTTTCGATAATACCGAGCAAACGGTGGTTCGTCTTAATCGCCATCGCACCGGCACGAGCTGCAACGAATGCCGCTGTCGCATGTGGTGTCGTGACAATCAATTCCTGACAGCTTGGGAGCATCGAGTGAATATCAAGTGCGACGTCACCCGTTCCTGGCGGCAAATCGAGCAAGAGGTAATCAAGATCGCCCCACTCAACATCCGAGAAGAAGTTATTGAGCATCTTCCCGAGCATCGGTCCACGCCAGATGACTGGTGCATTGTCTTCGACGAAGAAGCCCATCGAGATGACTTTTACGCCAAACCGCTCTGGCGGAATGATCCGGTCATTGACGACGGTCGGTCGTGTTTCAATTCCCATCATATCCGGAACACTAAAACCATAGATATCCGCGTCGATCAAACCGACTTTTTTACCTGCCCGTGCAAGGGCAACTGCGAGGTTGACGGAAACCGTCGATTTTCCGACGCCCCCTTTACCAGAAGCGATCGCGATGAACGTCGTCCCTGACTCCGGTTTAAGAATCGATGGTGTCGTCGCTGCCTGAATCCCGTGATCGCCGAGTGCCTCGAAACGAAGTCCGACCGTCTTGAAGCCTTTTTCTTTTAACTCTTTAACGATTTCTTGTTGTAACGTCAACTGTTCACCTGAACCTGCTTGCGCAAGTGCGATTTTCAGGCTGACGTAGTCTCCTTTGATTCGGACATCACGAATCCCGTTCGTATCTGCAAGCGAGCGTTCGATCGTCGGATCAATTAACTGTCCGACTACCTCGCGAATTTCTTGTTCATTCAACATAGTGCCTTCCCCCTGAGAACGTTCGATTTATTCCATTTCAGTATAACAAAAATAAGATAGCGCTTGCACATTTCGACTCGGAAAGGAGAATATTTCCTGAAGTTTTCGTACTCAGCGAAAGACGACTCGCTTTATGATCGAAAAAGACTACTCTCCTTCAGCGTACCCGCAGAAAAAACAGTAGTCATTTCATTAAAACATTCGATTCCAGGTCGCTGGTCCGACGACACCGTCAACCGCAAGCCCTTGCCGTACTTGATAGGCTCTCACCTGCCGTGCCGTCGTCTCGTCAAACCTTTTTGTAACAGGTGCCTTCACAGCGCGCTGGATTCGCTCGATGTCACGTGCATTCATCCCGATCGCCCCCCGGTACAGTGGACGACTTGGATACGGAACAAGGACGTCGGTCGTTGCTTTGAGTAGTTCAAAGTGAGGGTAATCTTGAAACGTCACCCAATCACCGCCCCAAGAAAAGCCTTGCTCTTTCATTGCCGTGACAATCTGCTTGAACGGGTCGTCGATGTCAAAAATCGCCCGCGTCCCGTCATCCGTATAACGAAAGAGATCGACGGCAATCCCGCGGTTATGATTCGATTGTCCGTCACGGGCATGCGTGACAATCGCTCCCGGCGTCGTTCGTCCTTGCGCATAGAGTTTCTCCTGCTCGGCATAGGAACGGAAGCCTTGGGCCACTCCGACATAAATTCCTTTGACATGGAGTTCCCGGATGACTTGGCGTGTCTTTCGGGCGACTTCCGGCGAGAGTCCGGGAACATTCAGTTTTCGATTGGCTCGTTCGAGCAACCAATTGACTGATAGTGTCATCTTTCACCACACTCCTTTCTCCTCTGTTCCCGAAAACAGAATCCGGTATACTTAACGATGGACTTATCCTCACCAAGCATTCGGAAAAAGGAGTTTTTTGATGAAAAAAATGTTAGTCTTCGCAAGCGTCATCACAGTCTTCTTACATATCGGCTATGCGATTTACTTTTATGCAAGGCATGAAGCAAATGTAGCTTATCAACCCGCTCTCCCTGAAAACAGCACGGTGTTAAGTCAGGAGACGTCTTTTACCGGTACAGTCGGTTCACAGACGGCGAATGATCCTCTTGCATTTTTACAGCATCTGTTCCTCTGGAGTATCCCGCTGACGTTTGTTGCTCTCACAGCACTCTTATTCCTCATCCGAACAATACGACGACGTACGTTTTGAACGGCAGACAGTTGCTTGACCGCTTTTTTAATTAGAGAGCGGTCTTTTGGCATAAAAAAATCTCCCACCCGTAAGGATGAGAGATAAAACGATTAACGTTTTGAGAACTGAGGCGCACGACGTGCTGCTTTAAGACCGTATTTTTTACGTTCTTTCATACGAGCATCGCGTGTTAAGAAGCCTTTAGCTTTAAGTGTTCCACGGAAATCTGGATCCGCTTGAAGAAGTGCACGTGAGATACCGTGACGGATAGCGCCTGCTTGACCAGTGAAGCCGCCGCCTTTGACCGTTACCATGATATCGTATTTACCTTCTGTTTCTGTGAGTACAAGTGGTTCTTTTGCAGTCATGATTAAAGTTTCATAACCGAAGTATTCGCTGATATCGCGCCCGTTAACTGTGACTTTACCGTCTCCAGCAACGAGGAAAACGCGAGCTGCCGCGTGTTTACGGCGACCAGTGCCGTAGTAACGTACATCTGCCATCGTGTAGTTCCTCCTAAATTCGTATTAACCGCGAAGTTCGTAAACTTCTGGTTGTTGTGCTTCTTGCTTATGAGTATCTCCAGCGTAAACGTGGAGTTTGTTGAACATTTGACGACCGAGGCTACCTTTTGGAAGCATCCCTTTGATCGCGAGTTCAAGCATACGCTCAGGTTTGTTAGCGAGTAAGTCGCGTGCGACAGTCTGCTTCAAGCCGCCTGGATGACCAGAGTGACGGTAGTAGACCTTTTTGTCGAGTTTGTTACCAGTTAATACGATTTTCTCAACGTTGATGAGGATAACGTGATCCCCACAGTCAACGTGTGGTGTGAACGTAGGTTTGTGCTTACCGCGGAGAAGTGAAGCCACTTCGCTCGAAAGACGACCGAGTGTTTTGCCTTCTGCGTCGATAAGGAGCCATTTGCGTTCTACATCAGTAGCTTTCGCCATGAAAGTTGTGCGCATGTAAAATACCTCCTAAGGAATTTAAAAGTTTCTTTTTTGATTTTTCATTTATTCACTGTGTGAATCTATCAGAATCTTAGGTGTACGGGGCTAAGATTGTGGTTTCATAATAAATGAAATGCCAATAAACATTGTATGTTTTTTAGCGGCTAATGTCAAATGCCTTTTTTAGACTCTGGGTAGAAAACTTCCCAAAGGTACAACCCGTGCGGTGGTGCCGTCACACCAGCGACGTTTCGATCCTTCGCGGCAAGCATCTTCTTGATGTCCGTAGCGGCAAAACGTCCGCGTCCGACATCAAACAAAGTCCCGACCATGATACGAATCTGATTATAGAGAAAACCGCTTCCTTTAAACCGAAAGATTAGCTCTTCCCCGTACTCAATCAACTCCGCTTCATAAATCGTCCGGATTCGATTATCCGTTTCCGTCTTCGCGACACAAAACGAACTGAAATCATGGGTGCCGACTAAATACGTCATCGCTTGACGCATCACGTCGAGATCAAGCGCGTACGGAATCAATACCGATTGATGACGTCGAAACGCATCTTCGGTCCGGCGTACGAAGTACCGGTACTCTTTCCCCACTACATCATACCTTGCTTCGAAGTCAGAAGCGACCTCTTTACAGTCCCGGACACGAATATCATCCGGTAATAACGTATTTAAGGCCTTGACCATGCTGTCCGGCGCAATCGCAAGTTCCGTATCGAAATGGATGACTTGCCCCTGTGCGTGCACACGAGCGTCTGTACGCCCTGATCCAATCACCTTGACCGGGTGCTTGTGCATCCGCGCAAGCGTCTTCTCGACGACCTCCTGGATCGTTACACCATTCGGTTGGACTTGGTAACCAGAGTAACCCGTCCCGTCATATTGAATCGTACATTTAAAACGTCGCATCAGAAACCTCCCCGTAAGTAAACAAGCAGGAGCGCGACGACGACGAGGAGACCCATCAAACCGGTATCACGTGCCGTCCATTTCGATTCCCGAAGACGCGTCCGTCCTTCTCCCCCACGGTAGCCGCGTGCTTCCATCGCAATCGCGAGGTCCTCTGCCCGCTTAAAGGCCGAGATGAACAATGGAATCAAAAGTGGGATGATTGCCCGCAGACGCTCTTTAATCGGTCCTGCCGCTAAATCAACACCACGTGCCTGCTGTGCTTTCATGATCTTCTCCGTCTCTTCTGCCAATGTCGGTAAGAACCGCAGCGAAATCGAGAGCATCAAGGCAATCTCATGCGTCGGAACGCGGACGACCTTGAATGGCTTCAAAAGCAACTCAATTGCATCTGTCAGCTCGATCGGTGACGTCGTCAAGGTGACGAGTGTCGTGATCGAGACCAAATAGAAGAAGCGGAGCGAGACGATGATGGCGAGACGCAGACCTTCCGAATAAATTTTAAACCATCCAAATTCGAACAAGACGGTTCCTTCTCGCGTAAAGAACAGTTGAACGATGAAGGTGAAGACGATTAGGAAAAGAATCGGACGTAAGCCCTTCAAGACGTAGCGGAGTGGCAATTTACTACTCGCTAACGCTAAAAACGTAAAGATGAGTAAAAAAATGTTCGTCGCTGCATTGTTCGCGAGGAACACGAGCGGGATGAAACAAAATGCAAAAATAATTTTTGCAAGCGCAGAAGAACGATGAAGATAGGACGTACCCGGAATATGTTGTCCGACGATCATATACGTCCCCCCTGTACCTGTAGAATCCAATCCACGACTTCCGGTTCCGTTCGTAAGTTCGGACGCGAAAGTCCGAGTCGGTCTGCCACCGGCCAGGCAAGTGCTAAGACGTGCGGAAGATCAAGATGGAACTGCTTCAGCAGCTCCGCCTGTTGGAATAATCCAATCGGCTCTCCATCATACGCGACTTGTCCATGCTCCATGACGACGACACGATTCGTATATTCGAGCACTTGATCCATATCATGCGTGATCAAGAGTAATGTCAAACCCGTTTCCGCATGAAGCCGGGCGAAAAGACTCAGCATTTGCTTACGTCCTTGCGGATCGAGTCCAGCGGTCGGTTCGTCGACGATCAACACGTCTGGTTGACTAGCGAGTACGCCTGCGATCGCAACACGCCTCATTTGCCCACCAGACAAGTCAAACGGCGATCGGGACCAGAAGACTTCGTCTAGCCCTACTGTGCGTAATGCCTCTTTTGCGAGCCGTTCCGCCTCTTCCTGCTCATGCCCGAAGTTCATTGGACCGAACATGACATCCTTTAAGACTGTTTCTTCAAACAGCTGGTACTCAGGATACTGAAAGACGAGACCGACACGTTTTCGTAGTGCCTTTAAATCTTGTTTTCGTTTTGGTTCAATGATGATGTCATCGACTTGGACTTTTCCTCTCGTCGGTTTCAGCAATCCATTGATGTGCTGGACGAGCGTCGACTTCCCAGACCCAGTGTGCCCTACAAACGCAACAAGCGCCCCTGACGGAATCTCAAGATTCACATCACGCAGCGCGACTCGTTCGAACGGACTATTAAGTTGGTACGTATAGTTCAATTCCTGGATTAGGATTGGCATAAGCGGTTCACCAATTCACTTTCATCTAGTATCGTGTCCCCATACGAGAGACCTCGCGCCCGCAATTGCTCCTGAACTCGAACGATGAAAGGAACATCGAGACCGATTTCTTGGAGAAACGCCGATTTCGCAAAGACTTCTTGAGGTGTACCTTCTAATACGATTTTCCCGGCATCCATCACGATGACACGACTGGCCTGTAAGACCTCGTCTAATTCATGTGTAATGGCGACTACCGCCATCGGATGTCGTTCATATAATTCTTGAACGGTCGACATAACCTCTTCACGTGCGAGTGGATCAAGCATCGATGTTGCTTCATCAAGCACGAGAACATCAGGGCGCATCGCAAGTGCCGAAGCAATTGCGACACGCTGCTTCTGTCCGCCGGATAGTTGATGGGGTTCCCGATCAACAAAATCCGTAAGGCCAACGCGCGCTAGACTGTCGTCAATACGACGAACCATTTCCTCGCGTGGCACACCCCAATTTTCAAGGGCAAATGCCACGTCGTCGCGCACGGTCGTGCCAACAAATTGATTATCTGGATTTTGAAAGACGATGCCGATTGCCCGACGCATCTCCCATAGTTGCTCCGGATTCGCACTCGAGAATGTCTCGCCTACGGTCACCGTTCCTGATTCAGGAAGCAACAAGCCATTAAACAATTTAGTCAGCGTTGATTTTCCAGAGCCGTTGTGTCCAACGATGGCGACCCATTCACCAGAATGAATCGTCAGAGAGACATCTTGTAACGCAGCTTGTTCCTGTTCCGGATACCGATACGTAACGTGATCCAGTTCAATTAGCTTCGTCATGTCTACTCCTCCTTCATCAAATCAATTAATTCCATTTGTAACAAAAGGGCAGAAGCGAGTTACGCACTGCCCTTTTATAACGAATCATTTAAAAATTAAACGAGTTCGATGATGACCATTTCTGCGCCGTCACCACGACGTGGTCCCATTTTCATGATGCGTGTGTAACCACCTTGACGCTCAGCAAAACGTGGAGCAACATCAGCGAATAATTTTTGGATCGCGTCTTGTGCTTTGCCCTCTGCGTTTTGACCAGCAGCTTCACGGCGAACGAACGATGCAACTTGACGACGAGCGTGGAGATCACCGCGTTTACCTAAAGTGATGAGTTTCTCAACGACTGGACGAAGTTCCTTCGCTTTTTGTTCTGTAGTTTGGATACGCTCATTGATGATGAGATCAGTCGCAAGGTCACGCAAAAGTGCCTTACGTTGTGAGCTTGTACGGCCTAATTTCGAGTATGCCATGGATGGATTCCCTCCTTCGTGCAATTAATAGTTTTTAGTCTTCTTTACGCAAACCAAGTCCGAGTTCGTCGAGCTTCGCTTGAACTTCTTCGAGTGATTTACGTCCGAGGTTACGAACTTTCATCATCTCGTCTTCGCTCTTATTCGCGAGTTCTTGAACCGTATTGATACCAGCGCGTTTCAAACAGTTGTACGAACGAACTGAAAGATCGAGTTCTTCGATCGTCATTTCAAGTACTTTTTCTTTTTGATCTTCTTCCTTTTCGACCATGATTTCGGCATGGAGCGCTTCGTCCGTAAGACCAACAAAGATGTTTAAGTGTTCTGTCATGATTTTCGCACCGAGTGACACTGCTTCTTCAGGGCGGATTGAACCGTCCGTCCAAACATCAAGCGTCAATTTATCGAAGCTCGCATCTTGACCGACACGTGTTTTTTCAACTTGATAGTTTACACGTTGAATTGGCGTGTAAATCGAATCAATTGGGATCACACCGATTGGCATATCGTCCCGTTTGTTATCTTCAGCCTGAACATACCCACGACCGCGACGAGCTGTCAGACGCATATGAAGTGATGCACCTTCTGCAAGTGTTGCAATGTGAAGTTCTGGGTTGAGGATTTCGACGTCGCTGTCATGCGTAATGTTTGCCGCAGTAACAACGCCAGCGCCTTGAATATCGATCTCAAGTGTTTTCTCTTCTTCCGAGTAAACTTTGAGGGCGAGTTTCTTAAGGTTCAAGATGATTTGGGTAACGTCTTCTACAACGCCATCAATCGTCGAGAACTCATGAAGAACGCCATCGATTTGGACTGCAGTGACTGCAGCACCCGGAAGTGAAGATAATAGGATACGACGCAATGAGTTACCAAGCGTTGTACCGAATCCACGCTCAAGCGGTTCTACTACGAATTTACCAAACGTAGCGTTTTCGCTTAATTCGACCGTTTCAATCTTCGGTTTTTCGATTTCGATCATCTGAACCCCTCCTTGAATATCGTCCTGTTGGCCATCGCGTTCAATCGCCAACCGTCTCGTGTACGTGTCTACTGCTTGATTTGGTCAAACGATCAACAAAAGTCTACTCGATTTCCCGCTTTGCAGTACAAGACGGGTTACACGCGACGACGTTTTGGAGGGCGGCAACCGTTGTGTGGAACTGGAGTTACGTCACGGATCGCTGTAACTTCGAGACCGATTGCTTGAAGCGCACGGATAGCAGCTTCACGACCTGCACCAGGACCTTTAACGTTGACTTCTACAGTACGCATACCGTTGTCCATTGCAGTTTTTGCAGCTGTTTCAGAAGCAAGTTGTGCTGCGAATGGAGTCGATTTACGTGAGCCTTTGAAGCCCATGTTACCTGCAGTTGCCCAAGAGATTGCATTCCCTTGCACATCAGTGATCGTAACGATTGTGTTGTTGAATGTTGAACGGATATGCACGATACCAGACTCAATATTCTTTTTGACTTTACGTTTACTACGAACGTTCTGTTTACGTTTTGCCATATTAGTTTACCCTCCCTTACTTCTTCTTGTTCGCTACTGTACGGCGTGGGCCTTTACGAGTACGCGAGTTGTTTTTAGTGTTTTGACCACGAACTGGAAGACCACGACGGTGACGAACACCACGGTAGCAACCGATTTCGATCAAACGTTTGATGTTGAGTGAGATTTCACGACGAAGGTCACCCTCAACTTTTACTTTATCTAAACCATCACGAAGTTGGTTGAGTTGTTCTTCAGTCAATTCACGAGTACGAGTATCTTCAGAGATACCAGCTTCTTTCAAGACTTTCTGAGCAGTCGTTTTACCAACACCATAGATGTAAGTGAGTGAGATAACGATGCGTTTCTCACGTGGAATATCTACACCAGCAATACGTGCCATGTGTGCACCTCCTTGTTTAATTACCCTTGTTTTTGTTTATGCTTAGGGTTTTCGCAAATAACCATTACTTTGCCTTTACGGCGGATAACTTTACACTTTTCACAGATCGGTTTAACCGAAGGTCTTACTTTCATTGTGAATACCTCCTCCTGAAAAAATCGGAGTTTTTATTTGAAACGGTATGTGATCCGTCCGCGAGTTAAGTCGTATGGTGACAACTCAACTGTTACTTTATCTCCTGGTAAGATCCGAATGAAGTGCATCCGAATTTTTCCTGAGACGTGCGCGAGGACCGTGTGGCCGTTTTCTAACTCCACCTTAAACATCGCATTTGGAAGTGGTTCGATAACCGTACCTTCCACTTCGATTACATCTTGTTTCGCCATCAATTATACCCCTTTCTCTATAAAGTTGATTGGGAGCCCAGACGATTTGTAGCGCTTAGGGGCTTTCTACAGTAGCCGTTGAGAGATCATCGGTCACAAACACGAGTGGATAGCGGCTTATAGAAAGGTGACACCAATAACGCGCACAGCTCACTCTGCATCGACCGTTAAGATCTCGTAGCCGTCGTCTGTGATGGCGATGGTGTGCTCAAAGTGGGCGCACATGCTACCGTCCACTGTCACTACCGTCCAATTGTCGGATAGTGTGCGAACATAGCGTTTCCCGACGTTGACCATTGGCTCAATCGCCAGTGTCATGCCGGTTTTCAGGCGCGGCCCTTTCCCCGGTGGTCCATAATGTGGGATTTGCGGATCTTCATGCAAATTTTGTCCCACGCCGTGGCCCACATATTCGCGGACTACAGAAAAATTCGCTGCTTCGACATGTGACTGAATCGCATGCGAAATATCTGTCAGGTGCACACCAGCTTTGGCGCGCTCCAATCCTTTATACAGAGATTCTTCAGTTACGTCAAGTAACTGCTTTGTCTCTTCAGAGATTGTACCGACCGGATATGTCCAGGCTGAATCTCCGTGATATCCATTATACTCCGCCCCGATATCAATCGAGATGATGTCTCCATCGTGGAGTACGCGGTCACCCGGAATACCATGGACAAGTTCTTCATTTACTGATGCGCAGATGCTACCAGTAAACCCATTATAACCTTTAAACGATGGTGTTGCCCCTTGACTTCGAATATAACGTTCAGCGATCGCGTCGAGTTGCCCCGTCGTGATGCCTGGACGAATGTGAGCTTTAAGCTCCTTATGCGTCCGAGCGACGATTTGTCCTGCCTTACGCATAATGTCGATTTCACGCGGCGCTTTCGTAATGATCATTACTGACCACCAAGAAGTGCTTGAACATCGGAGTAAACTTCATTAATCGGACGATCACCGTCCAAATTACGAAGATACCCTTTTTCAGCGTAAAAGTCAATCAAAGGTTGCGCTTGCGCGACGTTGACTTCAAGACGACGGCGAACCGTTTCTTCTTGATCATCTTCACGTTGAACAAGTGCTGATCCGTCGATATCACAGACACCTTCCACTTTTGGTGGGTTATAGATGACGTGATACGTTGCTCCACATGTCGGGCAAATCCGGCGGCCTGTCAAACGAGGGACAAGTTTCTCCGGGTTGACACCGATGTGAATGACGTGATCGATTTGTTTGTTAAGATCCGCAAGTAATGCTTCAAGAGCATCTGCTTGTTTCACTGTGCGTGGGAAACCGTCAAGAAGAAAACCATTTGCACAGTCTTCTTTGGCGAGACGTTCACGTACGATGCCGATTGTGACTTCATCCGGAACGAGTTCCCCTTTATCCATGTACGATTTCGCTTCCTGCCCGAGCGGTGTTTGATCTTTGATCGCCGCGCGGAACATGTCGCCTGTCGAGATGTGTGGAATGGCGTAGTCTTCGATAATTTTCGCAGCCTGCGTCCCTTTTCCAGCACCCGGCAAGCCCATCAATACAAGATTCATGTCGGTAGCCTCCACTTCTATAGACTCTATAGACACAACAGAAAGGAAAGGGATGGTCCCCTTCCTCCCGCCTTATCGGATAAAGCCTTTGTAGTGTCGTTTAACCAGTTGACTTTCAATCTGTTTCATCGTCTCAAGACCTACACCGATGACAATCAGCAAGCTTGTTCCACCAATTTGCACCGAGTTCGGTAAACCAGCGAACTTAATAAAGAACGTTGGCGTTACCGCGATGACAGCAAGGAAGAGCGAACCGAAGAATGTCAGACGATAGAGGATCTTCGTGATGTATTGTTCCGTTTGCTTACCAGGACGGATACCAGGAATGTACCCGCCTTGTTTTTGAAGGTTCTCTGCCATTTGTTCCGGGTTGACCTGAACGAATGTGTAGAAGTACGAGAAGGCGATGATCAATGCAACATAAATCGACATTCCGATTGGACTCGTATAGTCGAAGATGTCACGAATTTTCGTCGCGTTTTCCGGACTCGCAAAGAAACTTGCAATCGTTGGTGGAGTCACCATGAACGATACCGCGAAGATAACTGGGATAACACCAGCAGCATTCAGCTTCATCGGCAAGTGTGTCGATTGGCCGCCTACTGGCGCACGGTTCACCGTACGCTTAGCGTACTGAATCGGAATCTTACGTGCAGCTTGCTGCACATAGATGACACCGACGATGACCGCAATGATGATTAAAAGCAACAGTACGATATAAAGCACATTGACGAACAAAGCATCCCCTGCATTTTGGAGCTTTGTTTCGTAAATCTGGCGGAACGCGTTCGGGAAGCCTGCGACAATCCCAGCGAAGATGATCATTGATATCCCGTTACCAATGCCCTTCTCCGTAATGAGTTCACCGAGGAACATCAAGAACGCTGTACCAGCCGTCAAAACAAGTGCAATCATAACGTACGTCCAGGTGCCAAAATCTTCATTGACAAGACCTGGATAGATACGGTTAAATCCAAGCGCGATTCCAAACGCTTGGACTAAGCCGAGTACGATCGTTCCATAGCGCGTTACCGTTGCTAACTTCTTACGGCCCGCCTCTCCTTGTTTTGCCCATTCGGCAAACTTTGGAACAACGTCCATCTGTAAGAGTTGGACAACGATCGAGGCCGTAATATACGGCATGATTCCCATCGCAAAGAGTGAGAAATTCTGCAAAGCATTCCCGCCGAAGGAGTTCAAGAATCCGAGAATACCATTCTCGTCAATCTTGAATACTTCAGTGTTTACCATCGGCACTGGGATATGCGCTCCGATCCGGAACACGATAATCAGGGCCAAGGTAAAGAGAATGCGCCGACGGATGTCGGCTACGCGCCACATATTGGAGATCGCTTGAAACATTAGATCACCTCAACCGTACCGCCGGCAGCTTCGATCGCTTGCTTCGCAGCTTCGGAGAACTTGTGAGCTTTTACTGTCAGTTTCTTTTCAATCTTGCCGTTTGAAAGGATCTTAACGCCGTCTTTCATACCTTTGACTGCGCGAGTCTCGATAAGAAGTTCAGGAGTTACTTCAGTTCCTTCTTCAAAACGGTTAAGTGTGTCAAGGTTGATAACCGCGAACTCTTTACGAGTTGGGTTGTTGAAGCCGCGTTTTGGTAAACGACGGAAAAGTGGGTTTTGTCCACCTTCGAAACCTGGACGAACACCACCGCCTGAACGAGCTTTTTGACCTTTGTGACCACGGCCAGAAGTCTTACCGTTACCAGAAGACATACCGCGACCTACACGGTTGCGTTCTGAACGTGAACCAGCAGCTGGTTTCAATTCATGGAGTTTCATAGTGGGGCACCTCCTCATAAAATTATATCGTTCTATTACTCTTGAATTTCTTTAACTGTCAATAAGTGTGACACGTGGTTAATCATCCCACGCATAGCAGCGTTGTCAGGTACGACAACCGTTTGGTGCATCTTACGGAGACCAAGCGTACGAGTAGTAACGCGTTGGTTCTCCGGACGACCGATCATGCTGCGTGTGAGGGTAACTGCGAGTTTCGCCATCTGTATTCCCTCCCTTTCTTAACCGCGAAGTTCTTCGACGGTTTTACCGCGGAGTTTCGCAACGTCTTCAGCACGTTTAAGTGAAGTGAGACCTTTAACAGTCGCACGAACCATGTTGATTGGAGTGCTTGATCCAAGTGATTTCGAAAGAATGTCGTTGATTCCCGCTAATTCGAGAACCGCACGAACTGGGCCACCAGCGATGACTCCAGTACCTTCAGAAGCAGGTTTCAAGAAGACGTGACCTGCACCGAAAATTCCGTTGATTTCGTGTGGAATTGTAGTGTTAACGATTGGAACGTTAACCATGTTTTTCTTTGCATCTTCGATTGCTTTACGGATCGCTTCAGGCACTTCCTGAGCTTTACCCGTACCGAAACCTACGTGACCATTCTTGTCACCTACGACGACGAGTGCAGCAAAACGGAAGCGACGGCCACCTTTTACTACTTTCGCGACGCGGTTTACAGTAACAACGCGTTCTTCGAGTTGATCCATGTTAATTTCTAACTGGCGCATGTAGAGGTTCCCTCCTTTTCTATTAGAATTTGAGACCAGCTTCACGAGCTGCTTCAGCTACAGCTTTGATACGTCCATGATAGAGATATCCTCCACGGTCGAAAACGACTGTTTCAATACCTTTTTCAAGAGCGCGTTCAGCTGCGAGCTTACCGACTGCTGTTGCAGCGTCAGCTGTGTTGCCTTTTTCAAGATCGAGTGATGATGCAGATGCGAGTGTTGCATGTGTTGCATCGTCAATGACTTGTACGTAAATGTTCTTGTTCGAACGGAATACGTTCATGCGTGGACGTGTTGCAGTCCCGATGATTGTACGACGTACACGACCATGACGCTTTTTACGCGTAGCGTTTTTGTCTGCCTTTGAGATCATTTATGCCACTCCTTTCCGGTCAATTCGTATCAACGAATTACTTACCTGTTTTACCTTCTTTACGACGAACGACTTCATCACTGTAACGAATTCCTTTACCTTTGTACGGCTCAGGTTGACGGTACGAACGAATCAATGCAGCAACGTGTCCAACACGCTCTTTGTTGATTCCGCGGATGATGATTTGCGTATTCGTAGGAACTTCGACTTCAATGCCTTGTTCCGGAGTGTACTCGATTGGGTGTGAGTAACCGAGGTTGAGTACGATTTTGTTACCTTGCTTTTGAGCACGGTAACCAACACCTTGGATATCAAGTGTCTTAGCAAAACCGTTGTTTACACCTTCGACCATGTTCGCGATAAGCGCACGAGTCGTTCCGTGAATTGTACGGTTAGCCTTTTCGTCGTTTGGACGAACGACAGTCAATTCATTACCTTCTACGTTGATAGCCATAGTCGGGTTGAACTCACGTGTGAGTTCACCTTTAGGACCTTTTACTGTAACTGTGCTGTTTTCAACTGTTACTGTAACGCCTGCTGGGATAACGACCGGCTTTTTACCAATACGTGACATTTAAGACACCTCCGTTCTTTTTATGCGTGAATTACCAGATGTATGCGATCACTTCGCCGCCGACTTTTTGTTGGCGAGCTTCTTTGTCTGTCATAACACCTTTAGATGTTGAAACGATAGCGATTCCGAGACCACCGAGTACTTTCGGGATTTCATCAGCTTTCGCGTAAACGCGAAGACCTGGTTTCGAGATACGTTTGAGTCCAGTGATAACGCGTTCGTTGCTTGCGCCATACTTAAGGAATACGCGGAGCGTACCTTGTTTGCTGTCCTCGAGATATTCAACATCGCGGATGAAACCTTCACGTTTGAGGATTTCAGCGACTTCACGTTTGATTGTAGAAGCTGGCATTTCCAACTTCTCATGGCGAACCATGTTTGCATTACGAATGCGTGTAAGCATATCTGCAATCGGATCTGTCATAACCATGCGATGTACCTCCTTTCACAACTTTAATGAATTACCAGCTTGCTTTTTTAACACCAGGGATTTGACCTTTATGAGCAAGATCACGGAACTTAATACGGCTGATACCGAATTTACCAATGTAACCGTGTGGACGGCCAGTGATACTGCAACGGTTGTGTAAACGAACCGCTGAAGAGTTACGTGGGAGTTTGCTCAAGCCGATGTAGTCGCCTTGTGCTTTCAATTCTGCGCGTTGTTCAGCGTAGCGCTCTACGAGTGCTTGGCGTTTTACTTCACGTGCGATCATTGATTTCTTAGCCATGTGTGCGGCCTCCCTTATTTTTGGAATGGCATGCCGAGTGCTGTGAGAAGCTCACGAGACTCTTCATCCGTATTAGCAGTAGTTACGATAACGATGTCCATACCACGGACTTTAGATACGCGATCGTAGTCGATCTCTGGGAAGATCAATTGTTCCTTCACGCCTAGCGTGTAGTTACCACGGCCATCGAATGATTTCTTCGATACACCACGGAAGTCACGTACACGTGGAAGTGACACGTTGATCAACTTGTCGAGGAATTCGAACATGCGCTCTCCGCGAAGTGTAACCTTCGCACCGATTGGCATACCTTCACGAAGTTTGAAACCAGCGATTGATTTCTTAGCTTTCGTGATGAGTGGCTTCTGACCAGTGAGGAGCTGAAGCTCTTCTACTGCCATGTCAAGTGCTTTCGTGTTCGTAACAGCGTCACCAACACCCATGTTGATTACGATCTTATCGACTTTCGGCGCTTGCATTACAGAAGTATAGTTGAATTTCTCCATCATTACTTTGACGATTTCGTCTTGGTATTTAGCTTTTAAACGGTTCATCAGAAAGTGGACCTCCTTTCTTTAAATCTTCTTATTTATCTAAAGCTTCGCCCGATTTTTTAGCGATACGTACTTTCTTGCCGTCAACCACAGTGAAACCAACGCGTGTTGGAGTTCCTGTCTTAGGGTCGATGAGCATAACGTTCGATACGTGAATCGGTGCTTCTTTCTCGACAATTCCGCCTTGCGGGTTAAGTTGAGAAGGTTTTGTGTGTTTTTTGATCATGTTAACGCCTTCGACGATAACGCGATCTTTTTTAGGCATAGCAGTAAGAATAACGCCTTGTTTGCCTTTATCTTTACCAGTCATAACCTGAACTTTATCACCTTTTTTGACATGCATCGTTAGAGCACCTCCTTGTAGGAATTCTTTGGAATTAAAGTACTTCCGGTGCCAACGAGACGATCTTCATGAAGTCTTTTTCACGAAGTTCGCGTGCGACTGGTCCGAAGATACGTGTGCCACGTGGGCTTTTATCATCTTTGATGATGACTGCTGCATTTTCGTCAAAACGGATGTACGAACCGTCTTTACGACGAACGCCACGTTTAGTACGAACGACTACTGCGCGTACAACTTCACCTTTTTTGACAACGCCACCTGGTGTTGCTTGTTTAACTGTGCAAACAATTACGTCACCGATGTTAGCAGTTTTGCGACCAGATCCACCGAGGACTTTGATCGTCAAGACTTCACGAGCTCCTGAGTTGTCTGCTACTTTCAAGCGAGATTCTTGTTGAATCATACGATTGTACCTCCCTCCGGATGTTTATTCATCCGAACTAATTAGAGTTTAGATGATTACTGCTTTTTCGACGACTTCTACGAGACGGAAACGTTTGTCCTTAGAAAGTGGACGTGTTTCTTGAATGCGTACAACATCACCGATTTTAGCTGTGTTGCTTTCATCATGCGTTTTATACTTCTTAGAGTAGTTTACGCGTTTGCCGTAGAGCTTGTGCTTTACTTTAGTCTCAACTGAAACAACGATCGTTTTATCCATTTTGTCAGATACGACGCGTCCAGTTAATACTTTGCGGTTGTTAGTGCGTTCCATTGAGTGTTCCTCCTCTCAGAATCCGAGTGAATTATGCGTTGTTGATGCCGAGTTCGCGTTCACGAAGAACGGTTTTCGCGCGTGCAATCGACTTGCGCACTTCACGGATACGAGCAGGGTTCTCAAGCTGACCAGTCGCGAGTTGGAAACGAAGGTTGAACAACTCTTCTTTCCACGAACCGACTTTACCGTTGAGCTCTTCTGTAGTTTGCTGACGGAGATCAGTTGCTTTCATTCGTATCACCACCATTTTCTTCACGTTTTACGAACTTACATTTTACTGGAAGTTTGTGTGATGCAAGACGGAGAGCTTCGCGTGCGATCTCTTCCGATACTCCTGCGATTTCGAACATTACTTTCCCCGGTTTAACGACTGCAACCCAGCCCTCCGGAGCACCTTTACCTGAACCCATTCGGACTTCAAGAGGTTTTTTAGTGTATGGTTTATGTGGGAAAATCTTGATCCACACTTTACCACCACGTTTCATATAACGAGTCATCGCGATACGCGCTGATTCGATTTGACGGCTAGTGATCCAGCTAGCTTCTTGAGCTTGGATACCGAACTCGCCGAAGTGTACTGTAGTACCACGTTTCGCTTTACCACGCATGTTGCCGCGGTGAACACGACGATATTTTACACGTTTTGGTAACAACATGTTGTGTTGCCTCCTTCCCTAGACGGATGTGGATTATTGTTCGTTAGATGCTGCTTTTTTAGTAGGAAGCACTTCACCGTGGTGGAGCCATACTTTTACGCCAATTTTGCCGTAAGTTGTATCAGCTTCAGCAGTACCGTAATCGATGTCTGCACGGAGTGTATGAAGTGGAACTGTTCCTTCTGAATACTTCTCTGAACGAGCGATATCAGCGCCACCAAGACGACCAGAAACTTCAGTCTTGATTCCTTTGATACCTGAACGCATAGAACGTTGGATTGATTGCTTCATTGCACGACGGAAAGATACGCGGCCTTCAAGTTGGCGAGCGATGTTTTCAGCGACAAGTTTAGCAACTGCATCCGGGTTTTTCACTTCAACGACGTTAACGTGAACGCGTTTGCCTTTTGCAAGGTTAGTGATGTCTGTACGAAGTGTTTCGATTTCAGAACCGCCTTTACCGATAACCATACCAGGTTTAGCAGTGTGAAGTGAAATGTTCAAGCGGTTTGCAGCGCGCTCGATTTCAATTTTAGAAACACTAGCGTCTTTAAGACGTTTTTCGATATATTCACGAACTACGTAGTCTTCATGAAGGAGATCAGCATAGTCTTTATCTGCGAACCAACGTGATTCCCAGTCTTTGATGATACCTACGCGAAGACCAGTTGGGTTAATCTTCTGACCCACGGTAATCCCTCCTTATTTTTCAGATACCACGATGTGAACGTGGCTCGTACGTTTGTTGATACGGCTTGCGCGACCCATTGCACGTGGGCGGAAACGTTTGAGCGTTGGACCTTCGTTGACGTAAGCCTCTGTTACTACGAGGTTTTCGATGTTCATGTCGAAGTTGTGCTCAGCGTTCGCGATTGCCGATTTCAATGCTTTTTCAACGATTGGCGTTGCTGCCTTGTTCGTGTAAGCAAGAATCGAAAGAGCTTCGCCGATTTGCTTCCCGCGGATTAAGTCTACTACGAGACGTGCCTTACGAGGAGCAATGCGAACCATATTAGCCGATGCTTTTGATTGCATAATGAGTACCTCCCCTCAGATTAACGTTTCGTCTTCTTATCGTTACCAGCATGTCCTTTATAAGAACGAGTTGGCGCGAATTCACCAAGTTTGTGACCGACCATATCTTCTGTCACGTAAACCGGTACGTGTTTACGACCATCGTAGACAGCGATCGTGTGACCGATGAACTCTGGGAAGATTGTCGAGCGGCGTGACCAAGTTTTGATAACATGCTTGTCACCAGCTTCGTTGGCTTTATCAACCTTAGCGAGCAAATGGTGATCTGCAAATGGACCTTTTTTCAAGCTGCGACCCATAGTTGTACCTCCCTTTGGCATGATTCAGGAACGGTTCCTACGAACCGTTCAGAAATCACGTAATTATTTTTTAGAACGGCGGACGATGTATTTATCGCTCGCTTTGTTTTTCTTACGAGTTTTGTATCCGAGTGCCGGTTTACCCCAAGGAGTAAGTGGGCCCGAACGACCGATTGGAGCACGTCCTTCACCACCACCGTGTGGGTGATCAACTGGGTTCATTACAGAACCACGAACTGTAGGACGTTTTCCGAGCCAGCGTGAACGACCAGCTTTACCGATATTGACGAGCTCATGCTCTTCATTACCGACAGCGCCGATTGTAGCACGGCAAGTAGCAAGGATCATACGTGTTTCGCCTGATTGAAGACGAACAATCGCGTATTTACCATCTTTACCGAGAAGCTGAGCAGAAGTACCAGCTGAACGAACGAGCTGACCACCTTTACCAGGCTTAAGTTCGATGTTGTGGATCAACGTACCAACTGGGATGTTTACAAGTGGAAGAGCGTTACCGACTTTAATGTCAGCTTCTGCTCCTGACATGATTTGCATGTCAACTTTCAATCCTTTAGGTGCGAGGATGTAGCGTTTTTCACCATCGATGTAGTGTACAAGAGCGATGTTTGCAGAGCGGTTCGGATCGTACTCGATTGTAGCGATACGGCCAGCGATGCCATCCTTGTTACGTTTGAAATCGATGATACGGTATTTACGTTTGTGTCCGCCACCTTGGTGACGTACTGTCAAGCGACCTTGGTTGTTACGTCCGCCCTTTTTCGAAAGCTTTTCAGTTAACGATTTTTCAGGACGTGAAGCCGTAATTTCAGCAAAGTCGAGTGCAGTCATGTTACGACGACCGTTAGTGGTCGGTTTAAACTTTTTAATTCCCATCGAGAGTTCCCTCCTTTTCTACAGAGTACCGATTAACCGAGGTAATCGAGTTCTTTGCTATCTGCAGTAAGCGTGACGACCGCTTTTTTGCGGCGTGCTGTGTAACCAGCGTGACGACCTACGCGTTTTGCTTTTGGTTTTGAGATAAGTGTGTTGATTTTTTCAACTTTAACGCCGAAGATCGCTTCAACAGCATCTTTGATTTGAGTCTTAGATGCCTTCACGTCTACTTCGAACGTGTACTTTTTCTCAGCCATTTGGTTCACTGAGCGTTCAGTAATTACAGGACGTTTGATAATGTCGTGTGTATGTGCCATTATGCAAGCACCTCCTCTACTCTCGCAACTGCATCCTTCGTGAAGATGACTTTGTCGTGTCCGACAAGATCAAGGACGTTTACTCCAGCAGCGTCAACGACTGTGACACCAGGAATGTTGCGTGTTGAAAGAACGACTGTCTCGTTGTAATCAGCAGTAACGACAAGAACTTTACGTTCGATTGAAAGAGCAGCGAAGACCGAAATCATATCTTTTGTTTTCGGAGCATCGATTGTCAAACCTTCAAGAACGATGAACTCGTTGTTAGCGACTTTCGAAGAAAGTGCTGAACGTAATGCGAGACGACGAACCTTTTTAGGAAGTTTATAAGCGTACGAACGTGGTGTTGGACCGAAGACTGTTCCACCGCCAACCCATTGTGGCGAACGGATCGAACCTTGGCGTGCACGACCAGTACCTTTTTGTTTCCATGGTTTACGGCCGCCACCGCGAACTTCCGAGCGACCTTTTGTATCATGTGTACCTTGGCGACGTGAAGCTTGTTGCATGACGATTGCATCGTATACGACTGCTTCGTTTGGCTCGATTCCGAAAACGGCATCTGCGAGCTCAATATCTCCAACTTGTGTACCTGTTTGGTTAAGCAAAGCTACTTTAGGCATTCGTTATTCCTCCTTTCCTTGCAAACGGATTAGTTGCCTTTAACCGCAGTTTTGACGACAACTTGGCTCTTACGTGCGCCTGGGATAGCACCCTTGACGAGGAGTAAGCCACGTTCTACATCAACTTTTACGATTTCAAGGTTTTGAACAGTGATTTGTTCTCCACCCATGCGTCCTGGGAGCAATTTCCCTTTGAATACACGGTTTGGAGCGACAGGACCCATTGAACCTGGGCGACGGTGGTAACGCGAACCGTGAGCCATTGGACCACGTGATTGGTTGTGACGCTTGATTGCTCCAGCGAAACCTTTACCTTTCGACGTACCTGTTACATCAACCATTTCGCCTGCAGCGAAAGTATCTGCTTTAATCTCTTGACCGATTTCGAAATCTGTTACAGATGTACGGATTTCTTTAATGAAGCGCTTAGGTGTCGCACTTGCTTTCGCAGCGTGACCTTTTTGCGGTTTGTTTTGACGACCTTCTTTGATATCACCAAAGCCGAGTTGGACTGCTTCGTAACCGTCCACTTCCATTGTCTTCAATTGAAGAACAACGTTACCTTCTACTGAAACGACAGTAACTGGTACTACTTCGCCTGACTCGTTGAAGATTTGTGTCATACCGAGTTTAGTTCCTAAGATTCCTTTAGCCATGAGATACACCTCCTAATATTGAATGATTTTGATCTTCTGGCTAGTATCAACTATTTATAGAAGAAAAATTAAAGTTTGATTTCAATGTCAACGCCCGACGGAAGTTCAAGACGCATAAGCGCATCAACTGTTTTCGGTGTTGGGTTAACGATGTCGATCAAACGTTTGTGTGTACGCATTTCGAACTGCTCACGAGCATCTTTGTACTTGTGAACGGCACGAAGTACTGTGTAGATCGCTTTCTCCGTTGGGAGTGGGATCGGTCCAGATACAGTAGCACCAGAACGTTTTGCTGTGTCGACAATCTTCTCAGCCGATTGATCAAGCACGCGGTGATCGTATGCTTTCAAACGGATCCGAATTTTTTCATTTGCCATGTTGTTTCCCTCCTTTTCGCCTATTTCGTAAATAGACATTCTCCGCGGAAATTTCCACACTAGCCATGGCAATGCCGCCTGGTGTGTCATAACCTCCCGCTTCATCGCGTTGTGTTTGTGACCAACATATTCTAGTTTACTTAATTCCAAGCAAGAATGCAAGCAAAATAAATTAGAACTTGTTTTCAAGTCTCTCACCACTCGCACAAACACTTTCCTCAGTATATAAGATGTCTGACCATGTTGCAAGACTGTTTTTCAGAAAACAAAAAAAGGTCTTCCGTCACGGGAGACGGAAGACCTTTTTGCTTAAAAATTACTCAACGATTTCTGTAACTGATCCAGCGCCTACTGTACGGCCACCTTCACGGATTGAGAAACGAGTTTCTTTTTCAAGAGCGATTGGTGCGATGAGTTCAACAGTCAATTCGATGTTGTCCCCAGGCATAACCATTTCAGTACCTTCAGGAAGTTGGCACATACCAGTTACGTCAGTTGTACGGAAGTAGAACTGTGGACGGTAGTTACCGAAGAATGGCGTGTGACGGCCACCCTCTTCTTTTGAAAGGATGTAAACTTGCGCTTTGAAAGTTTTGTGCGGTGTGATTGTGTTTGGTTTCGCGAGAACTTGTCCACGCTCGATGTCGTCACGTGATACACCACGAAGAAGAGCTCCGATGTTGTCGCCAGCTTCAGCATAGTCAAGAAGCTTACGGAACATCTCTACACCAGTACATACTGATTTTTTAGTTTCTTCGTGAAGACCAACGATTTCGATCTCGTCGTTGACTTTAAGAACTCCACGCTCAACGCGGCCAGTAGCTACTGTACCACGACCAGTGATTGAGAAAACATCCTCAACTGGCATCATGAAGTCTTTTTCAGTGTCGCGAGTTGGCTCAGGGATGTACTCATCAACAGCTGTCATGAGTTCCATGATTTTTTCTTCCCATTTAGCTTCGCCGTTAAGCGCGCCGAGAGCAGATCCTTGGATAACTGGGAGGTCATCGCCTGGGAAGTCATACTCAGAAAGAAGTTCGCGAATTTCCATTTCAACGAGTTCAAGAAGCTCTTCGTCGTCAACCATGTCGACTTTGTTCATGAATACTACGATGAAAGGAACACCTACTTGACGTGAAAGCAAGATGTGCTCACGTGTTTGTGGCATTGGACCATCAGTTGCAGAAACAACGAGGATCGCGCCGTCCATTTGTGCAGCACCAGTGATCATGTTTTTAACATAGTCAGCGTGACCTGGGCAGTCAACGTGTGCATAGTGGCGTTTTTCTGTTTCGTACTCGATGTGAGCTGTTGCGATAGTGATACCGCGCTCGCGCTCTTCTGGAGCACCATCGATTTGGTCAAACTTAGTTGCAGCTTTACCTTGTGATTTTGCAAGTACAGCTGAGATAGCTGCTGTTAAAGTTGTTTTACCGTGGTCGACGTGGCCAATTGTACCAACGTTAACGTGCGGTTTAGAACGGTCGAATTTTTCTTTACCCATTCTGAATTCCTCCTCTATGTGTCTAATAATTTTTTATAACTAGGAAGGTGAATCGTCGAATAACGTACACCTTCCTTAGCTTACACTAATCAAATAATCGTGACAACCTGTGAAGGATTAGCCGTTTGATTTTTTGATGATTTCTTCAGCAACTGATTTCGGTACTTCTTCGTAGTGATCGAAGTGCATTGAGTACGTACCGCGACCTTGTGTGCGCGAACGAAGTCCTGTTGCATATCCGAACATTTCCGAAAGTGGAATCATCGAGCGAACGACTTGTGCGTTCCCACGAGCTTCCATACCTTCAACGCGTCCACGGCGTGACGTAACGTCACCCATGATGTCTCCCATGTATTCGTCTGGGATGACGATTTCAACTTTCATCATTGGCTCAAGGATAACAGCGCCGCTCTTATCTTTAAGTTGTTTGACTGCCATTGAAGCCGCGATTTTAAATGCCATCTCGTTTGAGTCGACATCGTGGTATGAACCGAAAACGAGTGCTGCTTTAACGTCAACTACTGGATAACCAGCAAGGATACCGTTTTGAAGTGCTTCTTCGATTCCGTTTTCAACCGCTGGGATGTATTCACGCGGAACAACACCACCGACGATTTTGTTGTTGAACTCGAAGCCAGCACCTTCTTCGTTCGGCTCGAATTCTACGACGACGTGACCATACTGACCACGACCACCTGATTGACGAGCGAACTTAGAATCGATTTTCGCTGCTTGGCGAATCGTTTCACGGTAAGCTACTTGTGGAGCACCAACGTTAGCTTCGACTTTGAACTCGCGACGCATACGGTCAACGATGATGTCGAGGTGAAGCTCACCCATACCTGAGATGATCGTTTGACCAGTCTCTGGGTTTGTTTCAGTGCGGAACGTTGGATCCTCTTCAGCAAGCTTAGCAAGTGCTTGACCCATTTTATCTTGGTCGGCTTTCGTTTTTGGTTCGATTGCGACCGAGATAACTGGTTCTGGGAATGTCATTGATTCGAGAACGACGTTGTCTTTCTCAGAACAAAGCGTATCACCAGTAGTCGTATCTTTAAGACCTACAGCTGCAGCGATGTCACCAGCGAAGACCATTGGGATCTCCTCACGGCTGTTCGCGTGCATTTGAAGGATACGTCCAAGACGCTCACGTTTACCTTTTGTTGAGTTCTTAACGTATGATCCTGCCGAAGCTGTACCAGAGTACACACGGAAGAACGTTAATTTACCAACATACGGGTCAGTCATAACTTTGAATGCAAGTGCAGAGAATGGCGCTTCGTCAGTAGACTCACGAACGATCTCTTCATCTGTATCCATGTTAATTCCTGTGATTGCTTTTACGTCGACTGGTGATGGGAGGTAGTCAAGGACTGCGTCAAGCATAAGCTGGACACCTTTGTTCTTGAATGCCGAACCAACGAGTACAGGGTAGAAATCAACTGTAAGAGTCGCTTTACGGATACCCGCTTTTAACTCTTCGATTGAAATTTCCTCGCCCTCGAGGTATTTCATCATCATTTCTTCTTCGTAATCCGCAACAGCTTCGATTAATGATGCACGAAGTTCTTCAGCTTCGTCTGCGAATTCTGCAGGGAAACCATCCGTTACTTCGATATCAGTACCGATGTCGTTACCGTACATGTATGTTTTCTTTTCAACGAGGTCGATGATTCCTTTGAATTCATCTTCAGCGCCGATTGGAATTTGGATTGCGTGTGCGTTCGCTTGAAGGCGATCGCGGAGCGTTCCGACCGAGTACAGGAAGTCTGCACCGATTTTATCCATTTTGTTTACGAAAACGATACGTGGTACGCCGTAAGTTGTAGCTTGGCGCCATACTGTCTCAGTTTGTGGCTCAACACCAGACTGAGCATCAAGTACTGCAACCGCACCATCAAGTACACGGAGTGAACGTTCAACTTCAACAGTGAAGTCTACGTGTCCAGGAGTATCGATGATGTTTACGCGGTTACCTTTCCATTGTGCAGTTGTTGCTGCCGATGTAATCGTGATTCCACGTTCTTGCTCTTGCTCCATCCAGTCCATTTGTGAAGCACCTTCGTGCGTTTCACCAATTTTGTGGATACGACCCGTGTAATAGAGGATACGCTCAGTCGTTGTTGTTTTACCAGCATCGATGTGGGCCATGATCCCGATATTACGGGTGTTCTTAAGGGAGAATTCTCTTGCCATCTTTAAACATTCTCCTTTCGCATTTTAATTTAGTGTACGTGCGTTGCCACACGTCATGACTATACCCGAAAGCCACCTCATATTTCCATACAAAATGGCATAGATGAGGTGGTTAATTCCGGATTTACCAGCGGTAGTGAGCAAACGCTTTGTTCGCTTCCGCCATTTTGTGCATATCTTCGCGCTTCTTAACAGAAGCACCAGTGTTGTTTGCAGCGTCCATGATTTCATTAGCAAGACGAGCATCCATAGTTTTCTCGTTACGGAGACGTGAGTAGTTCACGAGGTAACGAAGTGCGAGTGTCGTACGGCGCTCAGGGCGGACTTCGACAGGAACTTGATAGTTAGCTCCACCTACACGGCGTGCTTTTACTTCAAGAACTGGCATGATGTTGTTCATCGCCTCTTCAAAAACTTCCATTGCATCGCGACCTGAACGTTCAGCGATAGTTTCGAAAGCTTTGTATAAGATTTGTTGAGCAGTACCTTTTTTACCATCTAACATAAGACGGTTGATAAGGCGGGTAACGAGTTTAGAGTTGTAGATCGGATCAGCCATTACATCACGACGTTCTGCTTGACCTTTACGTGGCATTCCGAGTCCCTCCTTTCATATAGTGAGGTGATATCTTCAGATATCTAGATTATTTTTTTGCTGCTTTTGGACGTTTAGTACCATATTTCGAGCGACCTTGCATACGGCCGTCAACTCCAGCTGTATCAAGTGCACCACGAACGATGTGGTAACGTACCCCTGGTAAGTCTTTTACGCGGCCTCCGCGAATAAGAACAACACTGTGTTCTTGTAAGTTGTGGCCGATACCTGGGATGTAAGCTGTTACTTCCATTGTGTTCGTCAAGCGTACACGTGCGTACTTACGAAGAGCCGAGTTCGGTTTCTTCGGAGTCATTGTACCTACACGAGTACAAACACCACGTTTTTGTGGTGAGCTGATGTCAGTACGAGCTTTAATGAAGCTGTTGTACCCTTTGTTCAGCGCTGGCGAATCTGATTTCACAACTTTTGATTGACGTCCTTTACGGACCAATTGATTGATAGTAGGCATCTTTGAGATCCTCCCTTCCTGAATTCATGACAAGTTTCAAAACCACCGAGCCGGGTGGTTCATCGAAAGTCATAATGAAACGTTTTGCGTGGCTCAGGCATTCCATCGCCACACAAAACGTATTATCAAACTTTCTTAATGGCAACAGCAGTTGCCGCGACATCGATTCCACAAACCTTACCAAGCTCAAGCTTAGAAGGCACGTTCACAACCGGAACGTTAGCTTGTTTCGCCGCATCGAGCAATGCTTGTTTTACGTGTTCATCTGCGTCATCCGCGATGATCACTTCCGACGCCTTGCCAGATCGCAATGCTTTGAGCGTTTGCTTTTGACCGACAAACTTCAAATCTGCGCCGACTACTTTTTTGTAAGACATGAAGATATCCTCCAAAATAACACGGCCGGTTGGCAACACTATATCATAGTAGCACCGCCATACCGACGTGTCAAGGCGTTTTATTCTACAGGAGAATCTGCTTCTACAGGTGCTTCACCAGCTACTTCGAGTCCGATTTGACGGTAACGTGTCATTCCTGTACCAGCTGGAACTAGTTTACCGATAATAACGTTCTCTTTCAAGCCGCGAAGGTAGTCGCTCTTCCCTTTGATTGCTGCATCCGTAAGGACACGAGTAGTTTCCTGGAACGAAGCAGCTGATAGGAACGAGTCTGTCTCAAGCGATGCTTTTGTAATACCAAGGAGAACTGGTTTAGCGGAAGCGAGTGCTTTTCCTGCACGGAGCGCTTCTTTACATGCTTCTTTAAAGGTACTGATATCAACGAGTGAACCAGGGAGAAGTGTTGTCTCACCTGACTCGATGACGCGAACGCGGCGGATCATTTGACGAACCATGACCTCGACGTGCTTGTCACCGATTTCAACTCCTTGCATCCGGTATACTTTTTGAACTTCCTGAAGAAGGTAGTTCTGAACACCAGATACACCTTTAACGTTTAAGAGTTCTTTCGGATCAATCGATCCTTCTGTGAACACTTGACCGGCAATGACTTCTTCACCGAGTTGAACACGTAGACGCGATCCGAATGGAATCGTGTATGTGCGTGTTTCGCTCAGACCTTGAATCGTCAATTCACGTTTGTCACGCGACTCTGTAAAGTCGATGACTTGTCCGTCGATTTCCGAGATGACCGCTTGACCTTTCGGGTTACGGGCCTCGAACAACTCTTGGATACGTGGAAGACCTTGCGTGATATCATCTCCGGCAACCCCACCTGTGTGGAAGGTACGCATTGTAAGCTGCGTTCCTGGCTCACCGATTGATTGTGCCGCAATGATTCCGACTGCTTCACCGACTTCAACATCGTTACCCGTTGCAAGGTTACGTCCGTAACATTTCTTACAGACACCATGACTCGTGTTACAAGTGAAGGCAGTACGAATTTCAACGTTGTCGATACCAGCGTCCGTAATTGTACGCGCGATATCTTCGTCGATGAGTTCGTTAACAGAAACAAGAACTTCTCCCGTTTCCGGGTGAACGACTTTTTCGAATGCCGTACGTCCGACGAGTCGGTCGTAAAGACTTTCGATTTCTTCCGTTCCTTCGCGAAGAGCCATGACACGGATACCACGATCCGTTCCACAATCATCTTCACGAATGATAACATCTTGCGCTACATCAACGAGACGACGAGTCAGGTAACCTGAATCGGCAGTTTTCAAGGCTGTATCGGCAAGACCTTTACGCGCACCGTGCGTCGAGATGAAGTATTCCTGAACCGTCAGACCCTCACGGAACGAAGATTTGATCGGGAGCTCGATGATCCGTCCACTTGGAGCGGCCATGAGTCCACGCATCCCTGCAAGCTGCGTAAAGTTTGACGCGTTACCACGGGCACCAGAGTCACTCATCATGAAGATCGGGTTTAGACGGTTGAGGGATTTCATCAGACGAGACTGAATTTCATCCTTCGCGTCGTTCCACGACTTGACGACACGCTCATAGCGCTCGTCTTCCGTGATGAGACCACGGCGGTACGATTTCATAACGCGATCCACGTTATCTTGTGCTTCGACCAGGATTTCCTGTTTATCCGGAAGTACGATGATATCCGAGATACCAACCGTGATACCGGCACGTGTCGAGTGTTTGAAACCAAGGTTTTTCATGCGGTCGAGCATACGGCTCGTCTCCGTCGTTTCGAAACGTTTGAAGACTTCCGCGATGACATTTCCAAGGAATCCTTTTTTGAATGGCTCAATGATTGGACGGTTCTTGATTTCAGCAGCAACATCCGTTCCATTTTCAAGGAAGTACTTCTCAGGCGTTGCTTCCTGTAAGTTGCTCATTGTTGGCTCATTCAAGTATGGGAAAGTCGTTGGGAGGATCTCGTTGAAGATCAACTTACCGACAGTCGTAACCAATAATTTCTCGTTTTGTGACTCTGTAAACGTCGGGTTCTTAAGAACGCCGGCAGGAATCGCAACACGTGAATGGAAGTGAACATACCCGTTTTGGTAGGCGATGAGTGCTTCATTCACAGTCGAGAAGATTTTACCTTCACCGATCGCGTTTTCGCGTTCGAGTGTGAGGTAGTAGTTACCGAGGACCATATCCTGCGATGGTGTAACAACAGGCTTACCGTCTTTCGGGTTCAAGATGTTTTGTGCAGCGAGCATGAGAAGACGTGCTTCTGCTTGTGCTTCTGCAGAAAGTGGTACGTGGACCGCCATTTGGTCACCATCAAAATCGGCGTTGTAAGCCGTACATACGAGCGGGTGAAGACGAATCGCGCGACCCTCGACAAGTGTTGGTTCGAACGCCTGAATACCGAGACGGTGAAGTGTCGGTGCACGGTTCAAGAGAACCGGATGCTCGCGGATGACTTCTTCAAGTACATCCCAGATTTCAGGTTGAACTCGTTCGATTTTACGTTTCGCACTCTTAATGTTTGGTGCGATACCACGTGAGACGAGTTCTTTCATGACAAACGGTTTGAAGAGCTCAAGGGCCATTTCTTTTGGAAGACCACATTGATACATCTTCAAGTTTGGACCAACGACGATAACCGAACGACCAGAGTAGTCGACACGTTTACCGAGTAAGTTTTGACGGAAACGTCCTTGTTTCCCTTTCAACATATGTGAAAGAGATTTTAATGGACGGTTACCTGGTCCAGTGACCGGACGGCCACGACGACCATTATCGATCAAGGCATCAACCGCTTCTTGTAACATCCGTTTTTCATTCTGAACGATGATGTTCGGAGCGCCAAGGTCAAGAAGACGCTTGAGACGGTTGTTACGGTTGATAACACGACGATATAAATCGTTTAAATCTGATGTCGCGAAACGTCCACCATCAAGCTGGACCATCGGACGAAGTTCCGGCGGGATGACTGGCAATACTTCGAGAACCATCCATTCCGGGTTGTTGCCTGAGTTGCGGAAAGCATCTAAGACTTCAAGACGTTTGATCGCACGTGTACGACGTTGTCCTTGAATCATTCGAAGGTCTTCACGTAAACCAGCTACTTCTTTTTCGAGTTCAACGTCGCGGAGCAATTTACGAACTGCTTCCGCACCCATTTCAGCTGTGAATGAGCTACCGAATTTCTCACGGTATGCACGGTATTCTTTTTCTGAAAGGAGTTGTTTTTTCTCGAGTGTCGATTCGCCCGGATCTGTAACGACGTACGATGCGAAGTAAATGATCTCTTCGAGCGCACGTGGTGACATATCTAAGACAAGACCCATACGACTTGGGATTCCTTTGAAGTACCAAATGTGCGAAACCGGTGCTGCGAGCTCGATGTGACCCATGCGCTCACGACGGACTTTCGACTTCGTGACTTCAACGCCACAGCGGTCACAAATGATTCCTTTATAACGGATTCGTTTGTATTTCCCACAGTAACATTCCCAGTCTTTCGTTGGACCAAAAATCCGTTCACAGAACAAGCCGTCTTTCTCTGGCTTGAGCGTACGATAGTTGATCGTCTCCGGCTTTTTCACTTCCCCGAAAGACCACGAACGGATCTTTTCGGGGGAAGCGAGGCCGATTTTCATATATTCAAATCTATTAACATCTACCAAGGGGTGGACCTCCCTTTCGCTTATTCCTCTTCAGTAACAACTGGTGCGACAGGCGCTTGAACTTCTTCGAGTGCTGGAGTCGCGTTCGGGATGTTGTCCTCGTCGTCGTCCTTCATTTCGATCTCTTCGTCCTCAGCAGACATCATCTTAACGTCCATACCAAGTGATTGAAGTTCTTTAATGAGAACTCGGAACGATTCCGGTACGCCCGGTTGCGGTACATTTTCGCCTTTAACGATCGCTTCATACGCTTTAACACGACCGATCGTATCATCCGATTTGATCGTTAAGATCTCTTGGAGTGTATACGCGGCACCATATGCTTCAAGTGCCCAAACTTCCATCTCTCCGAAACGCTGTCCACCGAACTGGGCTTTACCACCGAGCGGCTGTTGCGTAACGAGTGAGTAAGGACCCGTCGAACGTGCGTGAAGCTTATCATCGACCATGTGGGCGAGTTTAATCATATACATGACACCGACCGAGATGCGGTTATCAAACGCTTCACCCGAACGACCGTCATAAAGAACAGTCTTCGCGTCGCGATCCATACCGGCTTCTTCAATCGTTGCCCAAACATCTTCCTCACGTGCACCATCAAATACCGGTGATGCGACTTTGATTCCGAGTTGGCGTGCAGCCATACCAAGGTGAAGCTCGAGCAACTGCCCGATGTTCATCCGTGATGGTACACCAAGTGGGTTCAACATGATGTCGATTGGTGTGCCGTCTGGCATGTACGGCATGTCTTCTTCTGGCAAGATACGTGAGATAACACCTTTGTTACCGTGACGACCTGCCATTTTATCTCCTTCGTGAATCTTACGTTTTTGAACGATGTACGCACGGATCAACTGGTTGACACCAGGAGATAGTTCGTCGCCGTTATCACGATCGAAGATTTTGACGTCAAGGATGATACCGTCGCCGCCGTGTGGTACACGGAGTGATGTATCACGCACTTCACGTGCTTTTTCACCGAAGATCGCATGTAACAGACGTTCTTCAGCTGTCAATTCCGTTACGCCCTTAGGTGTAACTTTACCGACTAAGATATCCCCATCTTTTACTTCAGCACCGACACGAATGATTCCGCGGTCGTCGAGGTTTTTCAGGGCGTCGTCACCGACGTTCGGAATATCACGAGTGATTTCTTCCGGTCCGAGTTTTGTATCGCGTGATTCACATTCGTATTCCTCAATGTGGATCGACGTGTAGACATCATCTTTCACAAGACGTTCGCTCATGATGACGGCATCCTCGTAGTTGTAACCATCCCATGTCATGAAACCGACGAGTACGTTACGACCGAGCGCAAGTTCCCCACCGTCCATTGATGGACCATCTGCAAGAATCTCGCCTTTATCGACAGGATCGCCTGCTTTGATGATTGGTTTTTGGTTATAGCACGTTCCTTGGTTAGAACGAATGAATTTTTGGATTTTATAACGATCAAGTTCACCTTGAACGATGTTGCCATCGACTTCCGTCGTACGACGGACAAGGATTTCACGAGCCGTTACGCGCTCAGCGATACCAGAGTGTTTTGCAACAACGGCAGCTCCTGAGTCTTTCGCAGACACGTACTCCATCCCAGTTCCAACAATCGGAGATTCTGGATCGAGAAGTGGTACGGCCTGACGTTGCATGTTTGCTCCCATGAGGGCACGGTTCGAGTCATCGTTCTCAAGGAACGGAATACATGCTGTCGCTGCCGAAACAACCTGTTTCGGAGAAACATCCATGTAATCGACACGTGATGGCTCAACAGACAAGTTTTGTCCACGGAAACGTGAGAGGACGTGTGTATCTTGGAACGTCTTCTCTTCCGTCAACAACATGTTTGCCTGCGCAACGACGTAGAGATCTTCTTCGTCTGCCGTCATGTAGTGAATTTCATCCGTGACAACACCCGTTTCCGGATTGACACGGCGGTATGGTGCTTCGATGAAACCATACTCATTGACTTTCGCGAACGAAGACAGTGAGTTGATCAAACCGATGTTTGGTCCCTCTGGCGTTTCGATTGGACACATACGGGAATAATGCGAGTAGTGAACATCTCGAACTTCAAAGCCAGCACGCTCACGTGTCAAACCACCGGGTCCGAGAGCAGATAGACGACGTTTGTGCGTCAACTCAGCGAGCGGGTTTGTTTGGTCCATGAACTGTGATAACTGTGAGCTACCGAAGAACTCTTTAATTGACGCGATAACAGGACGAATGTTGATCAATGCCTGTGGCGTGATCGCATTCTGATCTTGAATCGACATACGTTCCTTAACGACACGTTCCATACGTGAAAGACCAATACGGAACTGGTTTTGGAGCAATTCACCGACAGAACGGAGACGACGGTTACCGAGGTGGTCGATATCGTCTGTTGTTCCTACTTCATGCAACAAGTTGAAGAAGTAGTTGATTGCAGCAATCATGTCAGCAGGCGTAATGTGCTTGATGTCACGATCGATGTTACCGTTACCGATGATATTGATGATGCGTTCACCTTCAGCATCGTCCGGTGCGAACACCTTGATCGACTGTAAGTTGAAGGCTTCGCCTTGTGTTACGCCGCCAGTTGGCGTCGCTTCGATGTAACCGACAGATCCTTCAAGGAATGGCAAGACTTTGTCGAGCATACGACGGTCAAGAACCGTTCCAGCTTCTGCGATTACTTCACCTGTTTCAGGGTCAACGAGCGTTTCCGCAAGCTTTTGTCCGAACAGACGATTCTTCAGATGAAGCTTCTTATTGATTTTATAGCGACCAACGTTTGCCAAGTCGTAACGTTTCGGGTCGAAGAACCGTGACACGAGAAGTGCTTTCGCATTTTCAACTGTCGGTGGCTCACCCGGGCGTAGACGCTCATAGATTTCGATGAGGGCTTTTTCCGTTGATTCTGTATTATCTTTTTCAAGCGAATTCCGGAGGTACTCATCATCTCCAAGGAGATCGATGATTTCCTGATCCGTACCGAAACCAAGAGCACGTAAAAGAACCGTTACAGGAATCTTACGCGTGCGGTCGATTCGGACATATACGATATCTTTCGCATCTGTCTCAAGTTCGAGCCATGCTCCACGGTTCGGGATGACCGTTGCCGAGAATCCACGTTTACCGTTCTTATCTAACTTATTGTTGTAATACACACTTGGCGAACGAACAAGCTGAGAAACGATAACTCGTTCCGCACCATTAATAATGAATGTTCCCGACTCCGTCATAAGCGGGAAGTCACCCATGAAGACTTCTTGTTCCTTCAATTCACCCGTCTCTTTGTTTTGAAGACGGACTTTAACGCGCAGTGGTGCCGAATAGGTCACGTCGCGTTCTTTCGATTCATCAATCGAATACTTCGGCTCACCGAGCGAGTAATCGATGAATTCTAATACGAGATTTCCTGTGAAGTCGGAAATCGGCGAAATGTCATGAAACATCTCACGAAGACCTTCCCGTAGGAACCATTCGTATGAATTCGTTTGAATCTCAATTAGATTTGGAAGTTCTAATACTTCGCTGATACGTGCATAGCTTCTTCTCTGACGGTGACGACCGTACTGAACAAGTTGACCAGTCAACTGATTCACCTCTCAGACCCACTTCTTCTTCTAGAGAAGGACGGGTGTAATATCGAACATTGAAGCCATTTTTTGACCGATAAGCGCAAAAAAGCGACGTCTTGTCTACTCAATCATCTGTAGTCGAGAACGCCAGCTACTTTCAACCTGCTTATCCAAAAATCACTCCAATGGCATTTTATAATACTATCATAGACACAACACAAGGTCAACGACAAATCACCCGATTTGTCAAGACCGAATTGATTTAAATATTGAATACCCTTTATCGCGGGTTACTGTCTCGCAAGAACCGAAGACTTCTTCCATCAGTTTCTTCGCTGATGGTCCCCCTTGTTTTTTCTGAATGACGACCCAGAGGGCGCCCCCTACTACGAGGTGATCATAAGCTTCACGTAAAATCCGATGAACAACTGCTTTTCCTGCCCGAATCGGTGGATTCGTCACGATCGCTGCAAATGTCTCATCACCTACGCCAACATACCCGTCACTTACACCGGTCGTCACGGAAACACCATTCGCACGTGCATTTTCAGCCGCTAGTTCAAGTGCCCGTTCGTTAACATCAACGAGTTTCGCGTCACGCCCGGTCGCTTTTGCCAGTGAAATCCCCATCGGTCCATATCCGCAACCGACATCTAGAATCGCACCCGGTACATCCGGCTCAACGAATGCCTCAATCAATAGACGCGAACCAAAGTCGACGCCACCTTTTGAGAACACACCGTGGTCCGATGTGAAGCGGAATGTTTCGCCGCGTAAGACGAACTCCCATGATTTCGGATCTCGTTTTGAGGAGGGATCATTCGTGTAATAATGGTCTGCCATGTTTCCTTCCCCTCTCTTGATTAAAGATGAAAACAAAAGAAGCCCGCAAAGCGAGCTTCTTTTGTCTGCGGAAGAAGAAAATTACTTAACTTCTACGCTTGCGCCAGCTTCTTCAAGCTTAGCTTTGATTGCGTCAGCGTCTTCTTTCGAAACGCCTTCTTTAACTGGAGCCGGAGTTCCGTCAACGAGTGCTTTCGCTTCTTTAAGACCGAGGCCTGTCAATTCGCGAACTGCTTTGATGACGTTGATTTTACCAGAACCTGCGTTAGTAAGGATTACGTCGAATTCAGTTTGCTCTTCAGCTGCTGCTGCGCCTGCACCTGCTGCTGCTACTGGAGCTGCTGCTGATACGCCGAATTCTTCTTCGATTGTTTTTACGAGTTCGTTAAGTTCAAGAACAGTCATGCCCTTGAGGTCTTCGATAAATTGCTCTTTGTTG
Source organism: Exiguobacterium sp. s95 (assembly GCF_018618655.1). Taxonomy (NCBI): domain Bacteria; kingdom Bacillati; phylum Bacillota; class Bacilli; order Caryophanales; genus Exiguobacterium; species Exiguobacterium sp. s95. The sequence continues at coordinate 36,223 of NZ_JACSMM010000013.1, forward strand.
AAAGCCATTATGGTTTTCCTCCTTTGATTTAGCCCACGTTGGGGTTTGAAAAATTGTGTGTTTGCCTATCCCGCTAAGCGGACATTAAGCAGATTGTTCTTCTTTTTGCTCTGCGATTGCGTTCGTTGCCACCGCGAGACCGCGGATTGGCGCTTGAAGCACGCTGAGGAGCATTGAAAGGAGACCTTCGCGTGATGGAAGTTCTGCAAGGGCTTTGACATCTTCTACTGAAGTGACTTTGCCTTCGATGATACCACCTTTAAGTTCGAGAGCCTTGTGTTCTTTAGAGAAGTTGTTCAAGATCTTAGCTGGCGCGATAACGTCTTCATTGCTGAATGCGATCGCACTAGGACCAGTGAATACTTCGTCAAGACCTTCAAGGTTGCTTTGAACTGCTGCGCGGCGAAGGAGACCGTTTTTGTAAACTTTGAATTCAACACCCGCTTCGCGGAGTTGTTTACGAAGTTCAGTGACTTCGTCTACTGTGAGACCACGGTAGTCGACGACGATTGTTCCAGCGCTCGCTTGCATTTTCTCAGCGATCTCAGATACGAGATCCGCTTTGACAGCGATAACTTTTTCGTTTGCCATTTCTGTTGCACCTCCTGGTAAATAAATTGTACCGGCGCGAGGGGCTGCTCGATTTCAAATAAAAAGCCTCCTTCTGCAGGGCAGAGGAGGCGTAATCGTCAAAAAGGATACCTGAACAAACAGGCTCTCTGAGCAAGAACACCTCGGAAGGGTTTAAGCTCAATCGATGAGCACCTTCTGTCTACGGTATGTCGAATATATCAACGTTTTATACTGTAACAGCGTTCTTAGAACGTTGTCAAGTTCGTTTTAGACGAAATTATTTCGCGAAGTCAGCTGAAGATACTTTAACACCAGGACCCATTGTAGAAGCGATCGCGATGTTTTTAAGGTAAACACCTTTAGCAGTAGCAGGCTTAACTTTTACGAGAGTTTCCATAACGGTAGTGATGTTTTCAACCAACTTCTCGTTATCGAATGATTTTTTACCGACAGGAACGTGGATGTTACCTGATTTGTCGACACGGTACTCAACTTTACCAGCTTTGATATCGTTGATTGCTTTTGTGACGTCAAATGTAACAGTTCCTGTTTTCGGGTTAGGCATGAGGCCTTTAGGTCCGAGAACACGACCGAGTTTACCAACTTCACCCATCATGTCAGGTGTCGCAACGATAACATCGAAGTCGAACCATCCTTTTTGGATTTTAGCGATATACTCAGAATCACCAGCGTAATCTGCTCCAGCAGCTTCCGCTTCTTTCAATTTCTCACCTTTCGCGAAGACGAGAACGCGTTGTGTTTTACCAGTACCGTGTGGCAATACGACTGCTCCACGGATTTGTTGATCTGCTTTCTTCGGATCGACTCCGAGACGAACAGCAAGTTCGATCGTTTCATCGAATTTCGCTGTTGCAGACTTTTTAGTTAAGTCTACAGCTTCAGCGAGTTCGTATGAAACCGTACGATCGATAAGTTTAGCAGCTTCTTTGTACTTCTTACCCATTTTAGGTTCCTCCTTTGTGGTTGTGCGGAAAATCCTCCCACATAATGAAAGGGTAGCAAGGCTTCAATTAACTATCCGCCTGCGACCCTCATCGTTGTTCATTGTAATTCGAAAGACTTAGTCTTCGATTACGATACCCATAGAACGTGCAGTACCTTCAACCATCAACATCGCTGTTTCAACAGATGCTGCGTTGAGGTCTGGCATTTTCGTTTCAGCGATTTCGCGAACTTTGTCACGTTTGACAGTCGCTACTTTCTTACGGTTAGGCTCGCCTGAACCGCTCTCGATTCCAGCTGCTTTCTTCAAGAGAACTGCTGCTGGTGGAGTTTTAGTAATAAACGTAAATGAACGATCTTCAAAAACCGTGATGACTACAGGGATAATCAAGCCGGCTTGGTCTTGTGTACGAGCGTTGAACTCTTTACAGAAGCCCATGATGTTCACACCTGCTTGACCGAGTGCCGGTCCAACTGGTGGAGCTGGGTTTGCTTTGCCCGCAGGAATTTGAAGTTTAACTAGTTTCATAACCTTCTTCGCCACGAGACACACCTCCTTAATTCTTTAATGTGGTTTAATTGGACGTTGCGCGTCCTCCCACTCATTCTATTCGACGAGTTATTTATCGAAATAAGCACAACATCAAACAGGAAAAATTGTACCATTAAAACAAAACATTCGCAATAGGAAACTTAATCGATTTTTTCAACTTGTGAAAAATCGAGTTCTACTTTCGTTTCGCGACCGAACATATCTACAGAAACTTTCATTTTTTCTGTTTCTGTATCAAGCTCTTCAACCGTTCCTTCAAGGTTCTCGAAGGCACCCTCTTTGATTCGGACGATTTGACCGAGTGAGTAGTCATAACGACTCTTCATGTCGACAAGTCCCATTGAACCAAGGATGTTTTCAGCTTCTTCAGGAAGAAGCGGCGTCGGTTTCGATCCACCACCCACTGAACCGAGGAATCCGGTTACGTTCGGTGTGTTACGAACAACATACCAAGAATCATCCGTCATGACCATTTCAACGAGGACATACCCCGGGAAAATCTTAACTTCACGCTCTTTGATTTTTGTTTCGCCTTTTTTATTCGTTACTTCTTCCTGTACCGTTTCAATCGGAACGAGTACACGGAAGATTTTCTCGTCCATGTTCATAGACTCGATCCGACGTTCAAGGTTAGCCTTGACGTTGTTTTCGAATCCAGAGTACGTTTGGACGACAAACCACTGTTTATCCATGGTACGCCACCTCTTCTTTTACTTAATCAACCAACTCATGAGTGCGCTGAGACCAGAATCGATACCAAAGATGAAGACGCCCATGAAGATAACCATACCGATTACCGTCAATGTGTACTTCGTCAATTCTTTTCGTTTTGGCCAGCTCGTCTTTTTCAGTTCATTCCATACGTCACGCAAAAATTTCATCGTACTTTCCCTCCAGGATGTATTAAATCGGGATAGATGAAGCCTTATTTCGCTTCTTTATGAATCGTATGCGCGTTACAACGCCGACAGAATTTTTTCAATTCCAAGCGGACTGTGACATCCTCTTTTTTCATCGTCGTATAATCGCGGGCACCGCAAATATCACAAGCAAGGCCTACTTTCTTCGCCATCTCAAAAGACCTCCTTCTTTGCCGCTCTCTCTCTCGAACGGAGGAGATTCCTCCAAAAAAGAGCGTAAAAAAAAACGCCTATGAGCGGCGTCTCGCTAGTAAGGCGCTATTTATACAGTAGCATACGGTAGTCGGATTGGTCAATCCACCTCGCGGTTAGACAATCAACTCACGTGCCTCGAGGTATCGCTCCAGTTTCCGTTTGACACGCTGTAACGCGTTATCAATTGATTTGACGTGGCGATCGAGATCATCCGAAATCTCTTGGTACGTTCTTCCGTCGAGATAAAGTGCCAACACTTTTCGTTCTAAGTCACTAAGAATTTCATCCATCTTCGTTTCGATGTCTGCATACTCTTCTCGGTTGACAATCAAGATTTGCGGATCCGATGGTGCCGTCGAAGTGATGATATCAAGCAACGTCCGTTCAGAAGATTCATCATCATAAATTGGTTTATCGAGCGAGATGTACGAATTGAGAGGAATATGTTTTTGACGGGTCGCCGTCTTGATTGCCGTGATCATTTGCCGTGTGATGCAGAGTTCGGCAAATCCTTTAAAAGAAGCCAACTTATCAGTCCGGTAGTCACGTACTGCTTTGTATAGGCCAATCATACCTTCTTGAATGATATCTTCGCGGTCCGCACCAATCAAAAAATATGACCGGGCCTTCGCACGTACGAAGTTACGATAGCGCTCGATCAAAAATTCAAGGGCATCGCTATTATCGAATACCTTCGCTTGTTCCACAAGCGCCTCATCAGACATGCACTCAAACTGGTCGAACGAAACCAAACTCATCCTTCATCCCTCCAAGCTTCTATGACGAACTAATCAATTGCCTACAATTATACAATAATTTCCTATCCTGCGACAGTGAAAATTGGCATGACCTCTTTTTATCTGTGTTTCGCCCTTAAAAAAACCGCCTTCTCGACAGGTACGTCAAGAAAACGGTTTATTTTTAAGGGGAGACCCCCTTACTGATCTGAATTTTTTCTTCTTCGGATTTGTTCAAGCCGTTCGATGACATCTGCCGGCAAATCGATTGTCGACCGCGGTTTCTTGCTCGTCTTCGACATCGTCGTCTGTCCCTGAATGACGGCGACCGCTGCTTTCCAGTCCCGTCTCAACTCTTGTGCCGAGATGCGGAGTGCGCCGAGCGTAAAGATCACCCATTGTTCCGTGAAGTCGTTCGTCGCGACCGTCAGCTTGACACGGATGTCTTGTAACCACTCGGCTGCCGTTTTTTCTATCCATTCGTCAGCAGTTTCATTCTCGCGTGTATAAATGACCTCGAGTCCACTCTTTTTTAAGCGTGACTCGCGCCCCGGCTGAAGATAGGCATCAAAGACGATGGTGACACTAATTCCTGTCACTGCCTGATATTCCGCCATTGCATCGACCAATCGTTCCCGTGCTAATTCAAAATCTTGCTCCCGCAATGTCCGGAATTCCGGCCATGCGCCAATGATATTGTAGCCATCAACGATCAGACGGTCATATTTCATCGCGCGTACGGCTTTCTCGTCCGGTACACTTCATACAATAAGAGTGACGCGGCAACGGAAGCATTGAGTGACGTGACATGGCCCGCCATCGGAAGGTGGACAAGGAAATCACATTTCTCTCGGACGAGGCGACTCATCCCTTTTCCTTCACTACCAATGACGATTCCAAGCGGCATCGTTCCGTCAAGCGTCCGGTAATCATCACTTTCACGCGCATCCGTCCCGACGAACCAAAGTCCTTTTTTCTTAAGGTCTTCCATCGTCCGCGTTAAGTTCGTCACGCGAACGACCGGAATATGCTCGATTGCACCCGTCGATGCTTTTGCGACGACTTGTGTCAATCCGACCGAGCGGCGTTTCGGAATGATGACCCCGTGCGCACCGACAGCGTCTGCCGTCCGAAGAATCGAACCGAGGTTATGCGGGTCTTCCAGCTCGTCGAGTAAGACGATGAGTGGTGTCTCATCCTTCTTCTCTGCTAGGGCAAAGATATCGTCGAGTTCCGCGTATTCATAGGCGGCAACTGCCGCAACGACACCTTGGTGGTTGTCGCTCCCTGTCAGACCATGCAGTTTTGAACGGGGGACGATTTGAATTTGGACATTCGCTTCTTGCGCCATCGCGTGGATGACGGCGAGTGGACCTTTTTGTTGACCTTCCTGGATAAAGAGTTTATTCATTTCGCGTCCACTTCGTAACGCTTCGAGAACAGGATTTCGTCCGTAAAGGAAATCCTGCCCTTCCGCGAGTGGTTCGATGACGACCGGGTCCTCTTGTTTCTTTTCAACACGTTTTCGTTTTTCGCCAGTCTTAGGGCGCTGTCCTTGATCGACTGGGTTATTTTCCGTCTGTCGTTTCGGCTTCGAGTAATTCGAACGCTTGCCCGATGAGTTCTTCAAGACGATCCCCTCCTTCTGAAAGATAAATGTAGCCTAACAATGCTTCGAACGCCGTCGCGTAGCGGTACGTATGGACATCCGTACTTTTTGGTACAGAACCGGACTTCGCATTTTTCCCACGCCGGACGACGGCTTGTTCCTCTTCTGTCAGTGTTCCCTGATTGAGCCAATGTGTAACGACGGTCGCCTGTGCTTGCGCCCGGACATACTGGACCGCTGCTTGATGCAACTCGCCTGGTTTGACGAAACCACGGTCAAGTAGTCGCTCTCTTACATGCATCTCATAGACGACGTCTCCCATATAGGCGAGCGCGAGCGCGTTCAATTGTTTATAGTTCTTCATCCGCGCTTCCACCGCATCCCTTGTGCTGTATCTTCAAGCAAGATGCCCTGGTCGCGTAACTGATCGCGGATTTCATCTGCCCGTCCGAAATCACGATTTTTCCGTGCTTCGTTTCGTTCTGTGATCAACTGTTCGACTTCTTCGTCGAGCAGTCCGCGGTCGACCGTCAACGTTACACCTAATACGCCCGACAATTCATTGAAAACGGTCAGGAAGCGCTCAAGAACTTCTTTTGACACTTGTGCTTCTGCAAGATAAAGATTTGCTTCTTTCGATAAATCGAACAAATCCGTTACAGCATTCGCTGTATTGAAGTCATCATCCATCGACGTGATGAAATGTTGCTTGATGTCTTCAATCCGCTTCAACCATTTTTCGTTTGCCGTTCCGAGATCTGCCGTCATCGCGAGACGATGCTCGACGTTTGCGACCGACTCCCGAATTCGCGCGAGACCGTTGACCGCTTGATCAATCAGCTCACGGCTGTAGTTGATCGGATGGCGATACTGAACAGACAGCATGAAGAAGCGTAAGACCATTGGATCGACGACTTGAATCGCTTCATGGACCGTCAAAAAGTTTCCGAGTGATTTCGACATCTTCTCGTTTTCGATGTTGACGAATCCATTGTGCATCCAGTAGTTCGCGAATTTTTGAGAATTGCATGCTTCCGACTGGGCAATTTCATTTTCATGGTGCGGGAATTTCAAGTCTTGTCCACCGGCATGGATATCAATCGTATCGCCAAGGTATTTCTTTGCCATCGCCGAGCACTCGATGTGCCAGCCCGGACGTCCTTCACCCCATGGACTTGTCCAAGACGGTTCGTCCGGCTTAACGGCTTTCCAAAGAACGAAATCGAGTGGATCTTCTTTTTTCTCGCCGACTTCAATCCGCGCGCCCGATTGTAATTCATCAATCGATTGCTGACTCAACTGACCATACGTCTCAAAACTCCGTGTCCGGAAGTAGACATCTCCACCTGAAGCATAGGCATTCCCTTTTTCAACGAGAACTTTGATGAAGTCGATGATATCATCCATCGTCTCCGTAACGAGCGGATGGACGTCCGCTTGTTGCACGTTCAAAGCTCCAGTATCTGCATGATACGCGGCAATGAAACGTTTCGTTAAGTCATGATAATCTTCACCGAGTTCATTTGCCGTCCGAATGATTTTATCATCGACATCCGTAAAGTTCGAGACGTACTGAACCTCATAACCGCGGTACGTAAAGTAGCGGCGGACTGTATCGAAGACAATTGCCGGGCGGGCATTACCAATGTGGATATAGTTATAGACGGTCGGTCCACAGACGTACATCTTGACCTTACCTTCTTCTAACGGTTTAAATGGTTCCTTTTTTCCGGTCATGCTGTTGTAGAGTTGTATCATTCCGAAGTCCTCCTTTGATTCGTTCAATTTCCCGTTTTAGTTCATCGATTTCAATTTCAATCCGTTCCTGGCACTCACTAACGGGATCCGGTAGACGGTGATCGAGAGGGGCCTCGACTTTCATTCCGTCCTGGATGACGACACGTCCCGGAATCCCGACGACGGTTGCGTTAGCAGGGACGTCTTTTAGGACGACTGAGCTTGCCCCGATTTTTGATGCATCCCCGACCGAAATATCACCGAGTACACGTGCTCCGGCTGAAACGAGCACGCCATTACCGAGCGTCGGATGACGTTTGCCCGTCTCTTTGCCCGTCCCGCCGAGCGTCACGCCTTGAAAAATCGTCACATCGTCGCCGATGATGGCTGTTTCTCCGATGACGACACCCATCCCATGGTCGATGAAGAAGCGACGACCAATCGTCGCACCCGGATGAATTTCGATCCCTGTCAAGAAGCGGCTGAACTGTGAAATGCTTCGCCCCAGTAACTTTAAGTTCAACTTCCATAACCGATGGGCTACACGGTGCATCCAAATCGCATGTAAGCCGGGGTACGTCAAGATGACTTCAATGCTACTGCGTGCAGACGGGTCTTGGTTGAATACATTGCGAATGTCTTCTCGTATACGTGTCATGTTCAATCTCCTCTCCATAAGAAAAAGCGCCTCCGTGCATCGCTGCACAGAGACGCTAATTAGCGCGGTCCCACTCTGTTTGGACGAATCAATCGTCCCTCTCCGTGTCCGTTAACGCCGGAGATACGTCTACGCCTACTCTCACTGATTTCGGGTAGCACTCAGAGGGGCATTTCATGGCAATTTTCTTCAAGCTCTCGCACCACACAAGCTTGTCTCTGGAGAAGAAACATTGACACTACTTTCCTCATCTACGCTTTATTTATACGTCTAGTCGCGCAAGTACGCGGTCTTTTCCTAATAGTTGAATCGTATTCGGAAGTTCTGGACCATGTGTTTGCCCCGTCGTTGCGACGCGGATTGGCATGAACAGATTTTTTCCTTTTTGACCGGTTGCTTTTTGTGTTGCCTTAATCGATGCTTTGATCGCTTCCGGCGTCCACTCTTCAAGTGTCCGCAATTGGTTCGCGAATTCAGCTAAGACGGTCGGAACCGTTTCGCCACTCAAGACAGTGTTTGCTTCTTCATCATACACCACTTCATCTTCAAAAAACATCTCTGAAAGCTCAACGACTTCCGCTCCGTGTGTCATCTGCTCACGGTAAAGTCCGACGAGGTTCTTCGCCCAGTCGAGTTCTTCTGCTGACGGCTCGTTTGAGACGCGTCCTGCTGCTTGAAGGAATGGAAGACTCGCTTCGAATACTTCTTCGAACGATTGATGTTTCATGTACTGCCCATTGATCCAAGCGAGTTTTTGTTGATCGAAAACAGCTGGACTCTTCGACAGGCGGGACGCATCAAAGATTTCGATGAATTCTTCTTTCGTAAAGATTTCTTGTTCTCCGACCGGCGACCAACCAAGCAACGTCACGAAGTTAAGTAACGCTTCCGGGAGATACCCGAGGTCTTTATACTGCTCGATGTACTGAATGATTGATTGATCACGTTTCGACAGTTTTTTATGCTCTTCGTTGACGATGAGCGTCATGTGACCAAATGTTGGATACTCCCAACCGAACGCATCATAAATCATCATCTGTTTCGGCGTGTTCGAGATGTGGTCGTCTCCACGTAAGACATGGCTGATTGCCATCAAGTGATCGTCGACGACAACGGCGAAGTTATACGTCGGAATCCCGTCTTTTTTGACGATGACCCAGTCCCCGAAGTCTTTTGATTCAAACGATACGTCTTCTTTGACGATATCGTTCCACGTATATGTCACGCTTTCCGGTACACGAATCCGAATCGATGGTGTCCGTCCTTCTGCGACAAATGCGTCTTCTTGTTCTTGCGATAAATCTCGGTGTGCACCTGAATAACGCGGTGCTTCACCACGTGCGATTTGTGCTTCACGTTCCGCCTCAAGTTCTTCCGAGGTCATGTAGCAACGGTAAGCGAGTCCTTTTTCAAGTAACTCGTCTGTGTATTTTTGATAAAGATCAAGCCGTTCCATTTGGAAGTAAGGGCCGTAATCGCCACCGCGGCCTGGACCTTCATCCCAATCGATTCCGAGCCATTCGAGGTACTTCATCTGACTTTCAACGCCACCATCAATGTTTCGTTTTTGGTCCGTATCCTCAATCCGTAAAATCATTTTCCCGCCCGCATGACGTGCGAACAAATAGTTGAATAAAGCCGTCCGTGCATTCCCAATATGAAGGTGCCCGGTCGGACTTGGTGCATAACGTACACGTACTTCTGCCATTGCCGATCACTCCTTTAGTCTCAAATTCGCTTAATTAGTATACCTTATTCTTCGATTCGTTTCAGCAGAATCACAGCTTGGCACGCAATTCCTTCTTCACGCCCTGTAAACCCGAGCCATTCCGTTGTCGTCGCTTTGACATTGATCTGCTCGATGTCCGCTTCAAGCAGTTCCGCAATCCGCGCACGCATCGTATCGATGTACGGGCGTAATTTAGGCGCTTGCGCGATGACGGTCGCGTCTAAGTTACTCAATTCATATCCTTTACGCTTGACGAGTGCATAGACATGTTCGAGCAGTTTAGCAGAGTCCGCATCTTTGAACTCAGGATCGGTGTCCGGAAAATGTTTGCCGATATCCCCTTCTGCAATCGCTCCGAGTGCTGCATCCGCAATCGTATGGAGCAAGACGTCTGCATCCGAGTGACCGAGTAATCCTTTCGTATGTGGGATTTCAATCCCACCTAAAATGAGTTTCCGATCTTCTGCGAATGCATGTACATCAAAACCTTGTCCAATTCGAATCATCGTTATTTCCCTCGTTTCATTAAGATCGCTTCACCAAACCATAAATCATCCGGTGTCGTCACTTTAATATTTTCATACTGACCGGTGACGAGCGTCACCTTTCCTCCGTCCCATTCTATCAAACTTGCATCATCTGTACCTAAATAGTGTTCTGCTGCTTTTTGATGGACGGTTCGGATCGTGTCGAGATCGAAGGCTTGCGGTGTTTGAGCTGCCATCAGTTCGTCACGCGGAACCGTTTCGACGATCGTCTCTCCGATGATCCGTTTGACCGTATCTTTGACCGGGACGGCGAGAATCGCTGCTTTGTGCTCGACTGCCGCCGCGACGACGGCATGAATCGCTGTCTGTTCGATGAATGGCCGGGCGCCGTCATGAATCAACACGATACCGGGTGCTTCGATGACTTCCAGTCCGCGTAAGACACTTTGTTGCCGTTCCCGTCCTCCGGCAACAAGGCGTACAGGCGTTGCGTATCGGTCCGTCACTTGCTCAAACCAGACTTGTTCCGCCGGATTGATGGCAAGAATGATTTCTTCACATAAGGGATCGGCTTCAAACACATCGAGTGTCCACTCAATGATTGAACGGTCCCGTAACAGCAGCATCAGTTTATTACGATCTGCGCCCATTCTTTTTCCGGCACCAGCTGCCGGAATGACGACGCGGTATGTCTGTTCTATCACTGCATTCCCTCTTTTCTCATAAGTAAAGACTGCCACAGTTGTGGCAGTCCCTTATTTTTCTTGTGGCTTCGCAAAAATCATCCGTCCAGCAGACGTCTGAAGGACACTCGTCACGACAACACCAATCGTTTTCGAAATCAAGTGTTTACCACCTTCGACGACGACCATCGTGCCATCTTCGAGGTAGGCAATCCCTTGCTTTTGCTCTTTTCCTTCTTTGATGACAAGCACCATCATCTCTTCACCCGGAATCACAACTTGCTTGACGGCATTTGCTAAATCATTGATGTTCAAGACGGGTACGTTCCGGACTTCACACACTTTATTCAAGTTGTAATCGTTCGTAACGACAATTCCTTTCATCAACTCTGCCAGCTTAATCAGTTTGATGTCGACTTCTGGTACATCCTCGAAGTCACCATCATAAATTTCGACTTCCATTCCAGGGATTGATTGGAGTTCTTTTAAGACGTCAAGCCCCCGGCGTCCACGATTTCGTTTTAATGTATCCGATGAATCGGCAATGTATTGAAGTTCCCCAATCACGAACTGCGGAACGATCAGTTTCCCTTCAACAAATCCGGTCTTCGCGATATCTGTGATCCGTCCATCGATGATAACACTCGTATCGAGTACTTTACTGTTTGATTTTGCGACAACAACGGGTTCCGGTGTCGACTTTTTATCCGAGTTACTACTGTTTGACCGTAAAAAGATTTTCGTCAACTCATGCCGTTTGCGATATCCGACCGTAAAGCCGAGGTATCCGAATAAGGCAGTCGCGAAAATGGTTAAGACATTACTAAGCAGCGGAATCCCGACAAGTTCAATCAACATGCTGACGAGAAATGCCATCACGAGACCTAGCAAGAGACCAAATGTTCCAAAGAATAAATCTGCAGCGGGCGCCTTTACTAGTTTTTCTTCTAAAAATCGGAGAAGTCGAATAACCGCATCCGTAATGAATAATCCAATTAATAAAAATATGAGTGCACCAATCGTTCCGGTTACGTATGTCGTCATCAACCATTCCGGGAAAGTCATCCCTGTCGCCGCTTCAATTAATTGAAATAACTGGGGCAATAACAAGACACCAAGCGCAAGACCGAGTAACGCGAAAAAGATTCGAATGATGATTTTCAATCTTCCCACCTCCTTCTATTATTTTAAGTTCATTGTAACATGTATTTATTTGAATCACCTACGCCTTAAGGTGGGGAAACTGTTTACATATCCATTACAGCCTCCCCATCTTTTCCTACATTTCAGGCGTTTAAAACGGGATGGTTTCGCGTAACGCTTCGTCAACACTTTCGACACCGATGACCGTGATGCCGTCCGGATAGGTCCATCCCCCGAGATTGTTTTTCGGAATGATGGCTCGTGTGAATCCGAGCTTCGCAGCTTCTGCGACGCGTTGCTCAATCCGTGAGACGCGCCGGACTTCTCCCGTCAAACCTACTTCACCAATGACGACATCTGTCGGACGTGTCGGCTTGTCGCGAAAACTCGAGGCAATCGCGACACAGACGGCGAGGTCAATCGCCGGTTCATCGAGCTTGACGCCACCAGCTGCTTTCAAATAGGCATCTTGTGTCTGGAGCAGTAAACCAGATCGTTTCTCAAGCACTGCCATCAGCAAGGCCACTTTATTTTGGTCAATCCCTGTTGCCATACGGCGTGGATTACCGAATGATGTCGGTGAAATCAGGGCTTGTAACTCAACGAGAACAGTCCGTGTCCCCTCCATCGAAGCAACGATTGTCGAACCCGATACACCGGACGTCCGCTCCTCGAGGAAGATCTCCGATGGATTCAAGACTTCTTCTAAACCAGACTCCCGCATTTCAAAGATTCCAATCTCGTTCGTCGAACCAAACCGGTTTTTGACGGCACGGAGAATCCGGAACGTATGGTGACGTTCCCCTTCGAAGTACAGGACGGCATCGACCATGTGTTCGAGCAAACGGGGTCCGGCAATCGAACCTTGTTTCGTGACGTGACCGACGATAAAGATGGCAATGCCGCGACTCTTCGCGATTTTCATCAGCATCGCCGTACATTCACGTACTTGCGTGACGCTACCAGGGGCAGACTGAATTTCATCGATATAGACCGTTTGAATCGAGTCGATGATTAAAAAGCCTGGTTTTTCTTCGTCGACGACCCGCTCAATCATATTCATGTCCGTTTCACTGAGCACGAATAAGTCTTGAGTCGGTAAACCGAGCCGTTCAGCGCGGAGTTTTGTCTGTTTGAGCGATTCCTCACCTGAGATATAGAGGACTTTTTCGCCGCGTTGTGCAAGGCGAGCACTTGTCTGTAACAGAATCGTCGATTTCCCAATCCCCGGGTCACCTCCGACGAGGACCATCGATCCGGGCACAATCCCGCCGCCGAGCACACGGTCAAATTCACTACTCCCCGTGAAGACACGACTTTCTTCTTGTGAGACGATATTTGCGAGACGTTCCGGTTTCAATTGTTTCGTCGTCGTATGGACAAAAGCGGAACCGCGTCGTGCTTTCTTCTCCTCGACGACTTCTTCGACCATCGTATTCCATTCCCCACAGCCGGAGCAGCGTCCCATCCATTTCGGTGACTCCGTCCCACAGCTTTGGCAAACAAATTTCGTCTTCATTTTAGCCACTCTGTTCATCCTTTCTCTATCCAAGAAAAAGCCCAGCTTTCGCTTCGTACTTGCGAAAGCTGGACCCTGTTGATCACTTATTCTGTCGTTGCCGGTTCCACTTGGTGGCGGCGGACGATGAATTCATCGTTTTCTACATCAAGTGCAACACGTTCTCCTTTTTGAATGTCTCCCGCAAGCAATGCTTCCGACAAACGATCCTCAGCTTCTCGTTGAAGTGCACGACGGATTGGGCGAGCTCCGTATTCTGGGTCGTATCCGATGTCGGCAATCTTCGAAAGCGCGGCAGGTGTCAATTCAAAGTGAACCTGTTGTTCCGCAAGGCGTTTTTCGAGAGTCTTCGCCATGAGTTTGACGATCTCTTCGATGTGTTTTTTCTCAAGTGAGTGGAAGACGATCGTTTCGTCAATCCGGTTCAAGAACTCAGGACGGAAGGCTTTCTTCAGTTCGTCCATCACTTTCCCCTTCATGTCTTTGTATTCGCGGTCCGTATCGTCCGACACTGTGAACCCGACGTATTTATTCCGTTTGAGGGCACTTGCACCGACGTTCGACGTCATGACGATGATCGTATTACGGAAATCGACTGTCCGGCCTTTTGAATCCGTAAGACGTCCATCATCGAGCACTTGAAGCAAGATGTTGAAGACTTCAGGGTGAGCTTTTTCAATTTCATCAAGCAAGATGACGGAGTACGGTTTACGGCGTACTTTTTCAGTCAATTGACCGCCTTCTTCATATCCGACATATCCAGGAGGTGAACCGACGAGTCGGCTTGTTGCATGTTTCTCCATGTATTCTGACATGTCGATTCGGATGATGGCATCCTCGTCACCAAACATCGATTCTGCGACGGCACGGGCAAGCTCTGTTTTACCGACACCCGTTGGACCGAGGAAGATGAATGAACCGATTGGACGTTTAGGATCTTTGAGTCCGGCACGTGCGCGACGGATTGCTTTTGAGATTGATTTGACCGCTTCATTTTGACCGATGACCCGACTATGAAGAATTTCTTCGAGACGGAGCAAACGATCGGTTTCTTCTTCAGCGATTTTCGTTACGGGTACGCCCGTCCAGCTCGCGACGACCTGCGCGATATCATCTTTTGTGACTTCAAGCTTCTCATTGCCTTGTTTGTTCTGCCATTCTTCTTTTAAGCGCTCGAGCTCATCGCGAAGTTTTTGCTCTGTGTCGCGTAAGCTTGCTGCTTTTTCGAATTCTTGGCTTTGGACGGCTTCGTCTTTATCTTTTCGGATGCCTTCAAGTTTTGCTTCGACTTCTTTTAAGTTCGGTGGTGCTGTATATGAACGAAGACGAACTTTTGAAGCCGCTTCGTCAATCAAGTCGATTGCTTTATCCGGTAGGAAACGGTCTGAGATGTAACGGTCAGAAAGCGTCACCGCTTCTTGAATCGCTTCATCCGTGATCGTGACACGGTGGTGGGCTTCATAACGGTCACGAAGACCAAACAAGATTTGTGTTGCTTCGTTCGCTGTTGGTTCAGCGACTTGAATTGGTTGGAAACGACGCTCAAGCGCTGCATCTTTTTCGATATATTTGCGGTATTCGTCAAGTGTCGTCGCACCGATACATTGGAGTTCACCGCGCGCGAGTGATGGTTTTAAAATGTTTGACGCATCGATTGCGCCTTCTGCTCCACCTGCACCAATCAATGTGTGCAATTCGTCGATGAAGAGAATGATGTTTCCAGCTTGACGGATTTCATCCATGACCTTTTTCAAACGGTCTTCGAACTCACCACGGTATTTCGTCCCGGCGACGAGCGTCCCCATGTCGAGAACCATGACGCGTTTATTCCGTAACGTTTCCGGCACTTCATTGTTGATGATTTGTTGGGCGAGTCCTTCGACGACAGCTGTTTTACCAACACCTGGCTCCCCAATCAAAACCGGGTTGTTTTTCGTCCGACGACTCAAGACTTCGATGACACGTTGAATTTCTTTTGCGCGTCCGATGACTGGGTCGAGACGTGTCTCACGTGCTTGTTGCGTCAAGTCGCGTGCCAAGCCATCTAGCGTTGGCGTCGCGACGCCTGAGCCTGCTTGTGATGCGTTAGCTGTCGTTTCGCTGTTCCCAAGCAGTTGCAATACTTGCTGACGTGCTTTAGAAAGACTGATTCCAAGGTTGTTTAAGACGCGTGCCGCAACACCTTCACCTTCACGAATCAAGCCGAGTAAGAGGTGCTCCGTGCCGACATACGAATGACCGAGCTTACGTGCTTCATCCATTGAAAGTTCGATGACTTTTTTTGCGCGCGGCGTATAGTGAATCGTCGTCGCACCATCTTGTCCACGACCGATCAATGCTTCGACTTCCATTTGAATTTTATCTGAACTGAGTCCGAGTGCTGTTAAAGCTTTCGCAGCAATCCCGTCTCCTTCACGTACAAGCCCGAGTAAAATATGTTCTGTCCCGATATTATGGTGTCCGAGTCGTACTGCTTCTTCCTGTGCAAGTGCGAGTACGCGTTGGGCACGTTCTGTGAATCGTCCAAACATCATTACGCAAAACCTCCTTGTGTGTGATCCCTGTGTTTCTGTTCGGTTAACATCTGACGAATCACATTCGCTCGCTCGATGTCCCGTTCTCTTGTTGTTAATTGATTCCCGAAATGCTTTTGTAGAAAACCTGTTTGTAAGGATACAAGTAAATGATGAAACACATTCGGTGCGAGATTGACAGCTAATCCTAGCCCATCTGCTAAGCGAACATCGGATAGACGTTCCGTTGCTTCTCGTGCCGTAATTAAACGGGCGGATGTTAAAATGCCATACGACCGGTATAACCGGTCTTCTAGTTCTTCTTGATACATCTCCATTAATCCTTTTCTTGCGGCCTGTTCTGCCTCAATTAATGCTTCAACAGCAAAAAGATAATCCGTAATCAGCATATCTTCACTCGCTCCAAGAGTCCGTTGATTCGACAGTTGAAACATCCGCCCAGAGGCGTCGCTGCCTTCACCATACCGGCCACGAATCGCAAAACCAAGCTGTCTCAAGTGCTTGACGTATCCTTGAATTTGATTCGTCAAGACAAGTCCAGGTAGATGCAGCATGACAGAAGCGCGAAGTCCCGTCCCGACATTGCTCGGACAGGTTGTCAAATAACCGAGTGTATCATCAAAGGCAATCTTAAAACGTTCACTAATCAATTGATCGACTTGTTTCGCGATCCGAAAAGCTTCTTCGAGTTGTAGACCCGGAAACAATGTTTGAATCCGGAAATGATCTTCTTCATTCACCATGACGCTAATCTGTTCATCTTCACTAATGAACAATCCCGTCCGTGGATGGGATGCAAGTGCGGGACTGATTAAATGTTTTTCCACTAAAGCAGTCCGTGTCAGCGCATCCGCCTGGTCGACCCGTCCAAATCGGAATCCTTTTAGTCCACTCAACTGGCGTTCCGTTTCATCAATCAGTTCATTCGCCTCTTTTTCCGACAGCATCGTCGAGAACGGATATTGCATCGCATTTCGAGCTAAACGAATCCGTGTCGAGACGACGATGTCATCATAAGGGGCTTGTTGATTCATTTTTTCACTTAAAGGATGCGTCAATAATTCTTTAAACATGGCGCAAATCCTCCTCGACGCTAACAATCTGTTGTTTAATCAGTTCAGCTTCTTCGTAATCTTCTGACAAGACCTTCCGATTGAGTTGTTCTTTTAACCGGCTTAACTGTTGCTTCAAACGCTTTTCGACTGATTCTTCATCAGGGCGTGATCCATAATGTTTGGAGTGGCCATGCTGGAATTGACGGACCATTCCATCGACTTCATCCTTAAATACGGTGTAACACGTCGCACAACCAACTTTTCTCAAATGCAACAACTGTTGTCGTGTCATACCACAAGAAGGACACGTTGTACCTTGATACTCGCGCGCAAGCTCTCGGACACATACAGAACATAAAACACGCTCTGCTCCTTCCGTTTCTTGTGGAAGTTTGACACGTACGATTGCCTCGCGCTCTAAACAACGTTGACATCGCATATGGCATTCCTCCAATGCTACAATCGCTTGATGGTTTGGAGAAGTGATTGCATCAGATGCGCTCGCATCCGGTGTTGATCTTCTACATCCATCGGTAGACTTTCTTTTCGTAACAACGCTTGGATGATAATCGCTTCACGTCGCGTTAATAATTGTTCATTCATTAATCGAATCAAATAATCTTCAGCAGCCTGTTCGGTTAATTGATCACCGACCCAGGCACTCATCTCGTCTAAGAGATCGTGACTATCTAGCAAAACGATTTTCTGAATCCGGATATACCCTCCACCACCACGCTTACTTTCGACAAAATAGCCTTTTTCGACTGTAAAACGTGTGTTGATGACATAATTGATTTGGGAAGGAACACAATCAAAACGCTGGGCAATTTCTTGACGTTTGATTTCAACTTTTGTTTCATCATTTAAGATTTGTTTTAAATAGGCTTCGATGATATCTGTGATGTTTTGCATGGGCACCACCTCTCTGACCATCTTTGACTATTGTTTGATTTAATAGTAATCATCTTAAAAGTGAATTGCAAATAATTTAACTCTAAATGAACATACACAAAAAGACCGACCTGCAAGATGCAGATCGGTCTTTTTCAATTGCCTGGCAACGTCCTATCCTCACAGGGGGAAGCCCCCAACTACTTTCGGCGT
>NZ_JACSMM010000014.1:0-41868 GCF_018618655.1 Exiguobacterium sp. s95
CGTTGACGAAGCTTGCGCTTCATTCATTGTTTGTATCCGAAGATACGTTTTTTGCCTCATCGTTCAGTTTTCAAAGTTCGTCGTGTCGTTTTCAGCGACTTTAATATCTTACCAAGTTATCAACACAATTGTCAACAACTTTTTTTGATATTTTTTTCGGTGTGTCACAACCATTTGCGGCACAAGAAATAATATACCACGGCTTTTTCGATTGTACAAGCATTTTATTAGAAAAACATTTAAAAAGATTATTTACCCGTTTTATTGCTGATTGATTCCAATCCATCATGTCTTTTCGAGCCTTCATTTTTCATAATAAAGCTCCCTCTCTACTATATATAGAAGAAAGGGAGCAAACGTGTTTGTTAGTTTTGTTGGTGGCGCATCGTTGGGAATAAGAGAACGTCACGAATCGATGGTGCGTTTGTTAGCAACATGACAAGGCGATCGATTCCGATTCCAAGTCCACCCGTTGGCGGCATTCCGTATTCCAATGCTTCGATGAAATCATTATCCATCTCGTGTGCTTCATCATTTCCAGCTTCCTTTTCAACAAGCTGTGCTTCGAAACGTTCACGTTGGTCGATTGGATCGTTTAACTCCGTGAAGGCATTCGCATGTTCACGACGCACGATGAATAATTCGAAACGATCCGTAAAGCGTGGATCTTCTGGGTTTTTCTTCGCGAGTGGTGAAATTTCAACTGGGTGACCATAAACGAAAGTCGGTTGAACGAGTGTCTCCTCGATTTTTTGTTCGAAGAATTCATTTAAGATATGCCCCGTCGACATATGTGACTGAACTTCGATTCCGTGTTCATGGGCAAGTTCGTGGGCCCGCTCTTTCGAAATATCATCAAAGAAATTGATTCCTGTCGCTTCTTTAACGAGATCTGCCATGTGGGCACGTTTCCAACCAACCGTTAAATCGATGACGTCTTCGCCATACGTAACTTTTGTTGTCCCAAGTACTTCTTGAGCGACGTGAGCAATCAGGTTTTCTGTTAAATCCATGATATCTTCATAGTCCGCATATGCCTCATACAACTCAATCATCGTGAACTCTGGGTTATGGCGTGTTGAAATTCCTTCATTTCGGAAGACACGACCAATTTCATATACTTTTTCAAGTCCACCGACGATAAGACGTTTTAGGTGCAATTCAATCGCGATTCGCATGTAAAGCGTCATATCAAGAGCATTGTGGTGCGTGATGAACGGACGGGCAGATGCTCCACCTGCGATTGTGTGTAACATCGGTGTTTCGACTTCCAAGTAGCCGAGACTATCGAGATATTGACGGATGCCTCGAATTACTTTGCTTCGGGCGATGAATGTCTCCCGTGATTCCGTATTTGTAATGAGATCGAGGTAACGTTGACGGTACCGTTGTTCCACATCTTTTAATCCATGATATTTATCTGGAAGCGGACGAAGTGCTTTCGTCAACAATGTAAACGACGTGACATGGACTGATAACTCGCCGACGTTCGTTTTAAAGACATAACCACTGATTCCGATGATATCACCTAAATCACATGTCTTGTAAATTTCATACGCTGCTTCTCCGACATCGTCTTTCCGGACATATAACTGAATTTGACCTGTCACATCCTGAACGTTCGTAAATCCAACTTTCCCTTTACGGCGTGTCGTCATGACACGTCCCGCAATCGTTACTTCCGGTTTTAATTCAGCTAATTCCTCTTTTTCGTTCTCGCCGTAAGCTGAACGAATGCTTGCTGTATCCGTTGACCGTTCAAAACGAGCACCGAACGGGTCGAGTCCTTGCTCACGCATCGCGTTCATCTTACCGAGACGCACCTGCATTTGATCATTCATTTCCATGTCCTGACTCACTGTATTCACTCCTTCTAAAAATTGTTCACGACGGTCTTCATCATTCTGCATCAAAAAGCTGCCGGCATGACCGACAGCACCTTGAAAAAAACCGATTCGCTCATCTTTAATGCAATTAGCGTACCATAAAACGGGTAATGCCGACTATACTTTACCTGTCACGCATGTACTACGGTTGTTTCCAAGGTTTCGACATACTGACGTAACAACTCTTGAAGACCGGCATGGGTATCAATATCGAATAAGGCTTTTCGGACTTGCCCGTTCCCACTTAATCCTTTGAGATACCACGCGACGTGGGTACGCATTTCACGAACGGCTAGTTTCTCACCTTTCAGTGCAACGAGTCGTGCCGCATGCAACAAGCAAATATCAATCTTTTCACGTGGTGTCGGCTCGGCTGGTAACGTCCCGGATTCGAGATACTGGATGGTCTGATAGAGCATCCATGGATTGCCGAGCGCCGCCCGACCAATCATCACACCATCTACACCGATTTCATCAATCATCCGTTGCGCGTCTTGCGGCGTTTGCACATCACCGTTTCCGATGATCGGAATCTGCACTGCCCGTTTTGCTTCCCCGATGATGTTCCAGTCCGCAACGCCCTCATACTTTTGCGAACGGGTCCGCCCGTGAATAGCAACCGCCTTTGCTCCACCCGCTTCCGCTGCCCGGACATTATCGACACAATAAATATGATGACTGTCCCAGCCTGTCCGCATCTTGACCGTGACGGGCTTCTCGACCGCTTGCGATACAGCATGAACCATTTCATATACTTTATCGGGATCAAGCAACCATTTTGCACCGGCATCACATTTCGTGACTTTTGGAACCGGGCATCCCATGTTGATGTCAATGATATCCGCATTCGTGTTGGCATCGACATACTGTGCCGCCTTTACGAGTGTCTCCTTCGATCCGCCGTAAATCTGCAAACTGAGCGGCTTTTCGCGTTCGTCGACATACAGCATCTCTAACGTCCGTTCATTTTCATACAAAATCCCTTTATCGCTGACCATTTCCGCACAGACGAGTCCTGCCCCGAATTCTTTTGCAATCAAACGAAACGCAGGATTGCAGACGCCCGCCATCGGTGCGAGGATGACACGATTGTTCAGTTCGACGTCACCAATCTTAAAACCTGACATGTAGCGCTCTTCCTCTCTTCTTCAATACCCTCTATTCCTTCACGATTCGTCTGACGCCCGCTCGTTCCGTTTCCGGTAGTTGCGCGTAGAGTTCCTCGACCGTCCTCTTTAAATGCGGTACCTCATATTGCGGATTCAATTCCTGCAACGGCGCGAGGACAAATGCCCGCTCTTGCATCCGTGGATGCGGCACCGTTAATCCTTCTGAATGTATATCATCTGTATTATAAAGGATGATGTCAAGGTCTAACGTTCTCGGTCCATTCTTGAACAATCGCTTCCGTCCTTCTTGGCGTTCGATGCCCTGCAAGTGCTCGAGCAACACCTCCGCGGACCAACTCGTCTCAAGTTCGACGACCATGTTGTAGAATAAATCTTGATCGAGGTAACCGACAGGAACGGTCTCATAAATCGAGGACGGGCGAATCGCTTGAATCTCCGGGTACGCCGTCATCGCTTCAATTGCAGCATGTAAGTGCCCGGCCTTATCCCCGATGTTCGACCCAAGGGCGATGTAAGCACGGTTCATGCATAATCCCCCCGAACCCGATTGATTTCTACCGCGACATGCTCATAGTGCCCTGCGATCGGTGGATCAGGTTTGATGACTTTGACGGTCGCTTCCAAAATTCGTGGATCGAGCAAAAAGACGTGTCGGACGATTCGGTCCGCGAGCGCCTCGACCAACTGAACGGCCTCCCCTTCGACGACATGTTTCGTCGCTTCATAGAGTTCCGCATAATTGACACTTTCCCGTAAATCGTCCGTCTCGCCGGCGCGTGATAAATCAAGTCCGATGGATAAATCCACATTAAAGCGCTGTCCTAACTTCGTTTCTTCTGCGAACACTCCATGATAACCATAAAAACGCATCCCTGAAACGTGTATGCGATCCATCTTCATTCCCCCTTCGGTAATTCTGCTGCAAGCATCGCGTCCATCATCAGAGCGGCCCGCTTGATTTCTTTCACGTCATGGACACGCATCCACTCGCAACCTTGTTGGATGCCGTAACAGACGGTCGCAATCGTCCCTTCCACCCGTTCCGCCGCCGGGAGTCCGAGCGTCAATCCGATGAGTGACTTTCTCGACGTCCCGAGCAGGACGGGGTATCCGAAATCTGTCGCGATCGCGAGGTGACGCATCAAAAATAAATTCTCTTCATACGTTTTCATGAAACCAATCCCTGGATCGAGCCAAATCCGATTTTCCGAGACACCCGCCTGTTTCGCTAATCGGATTGATTCTTCAAGGTCGGCGCGGACTTCAGCTAAGACGTCTGTTCCGTGTGGTTCCGTCCGATTATGCATCAGGATGATTGGGACTTCGTGCCGGGCGGCGACCGTTACCATTGAACGATCCCCCCATTTCGAACCCCAGACGTCATTGATGAGATCTGCACCGGCACGGACAGCGGCTTCAGCGACTTCCGGTTTATACGTATCAATCGAAATCAAGACATCGAGCTCACGCTTCAAGCGACGAATCACTGGAACAACGCGGTCGATTTCATCTGCTGCTGAAACAAATGTCGCACCCGGTCGCGTCGATTCTCCACCAACATCGATTGCATCTGCCCCGTCCGCAACAAGTTGCCTAGCATGACGAACAGCGAGTTCGACATCAACGTATTGTCCACCATCTGAAAACGAATCCGGCGTCACATTTAAAATTCCCATGATTTTTGTCAACGTTTTTCCCTCCTCGACCACCGCGTCTCGACGGCCTCATCGAATAGCTGACGCACACGTTGATAGCCGCTTCCCGATTGACCCGGGAACGTTCGTCCGTCAAGTGATGAAACGGCGACTGCTTCTTGAACGGAATTCGTGTAGAGAATTTCGTCTGCCTCCATCAACTGTGGCAATAAAGCAAGGCGTTCTTCGACCATAAGTTGCTCCATCAAGAACTGGCGGGTGATCCCATTCAAGGCACCCGTCTCAAGCGACGGTGTATACCACTTCTCCCCATAACGCCAAAAAATGTTCGAAGTGATGCCTTCACAAATGAATCCTTCCTTCGTCAAGAAGAGCCCTTCCGCTTCCGGATTAAACAGTTGGCGTTTCGCAACTAGATTGTTCATGTAGTGATGCGACTTTAAGCGATACGCCGTTTCCGGTGTACTGCGTGGCAACCGGACCGTTTCAAGCGCCCGCTCCGTCGCTTGTCGCGCACCAATCGGTCTCGCATAAATCACGACCGTCGGCGTGTCATACCGCTCAACGGAGAGTCCGATATCACGGGGACCAGCCGAGACATTTAAGCGGATGTATAAATCAGTCGTCGCATGGGCACGGTATAAGGTCTCAATCGCAACTAACAGTTCATCCCGCGTATAGGGGATGACGATTCCAATCGCGGCACAACTCATCTGTAGCCGTTTAATATGATCATCAAATAAAAATGGATGTCCTGCATACGTACGAAATGTCTCAAAAATCCCCATTCCATATAAATAACCATGGTCAAATGGTGAAATCCGAACGTCTTCTTCTTTTACTACCTGTCCATCATGCCAAAGATACATATCGATTCAACTCCAAAAAGTTTTTTAACATCCGTTTCCCGTCTCGGGTCAAGATTGCTTCCGGATGAAACTGGACACCGACGATCGGTAACTCGCGATGTCGCAGGGCCATGATTTCTCCCCCTGCTTCCGCTGTCACTTCCAGGGCATCCGGAAAGGTCTCCCGCTCGACGACAAGCGAATGGTACCGTGTCACTGGTGTATCTTGAGCGATGCCTTCAAACATCCCGGTCGCGTCGTGAGACAATAACGAAACTTTTCCGTGCATTAAGTCTTGTGCCCGGACGACTTGTCCGCCGAAGACTTGTCCGATTGCTTGATGACCGAGGCAGACACCAAGGATAGGCAACTTGCCTGCGAAGTATTCGATCGCAGCAAGGCTGATGCCCGCCTCGTTCGGAGTACAAGGTCCTGGCGAAATCACTAGGTGATCGGGTTTGAGTTGTTCAATCTCCTCGAGTGTAATCGCATCATTCCGAAACACCTGGATCTCTTGCCCGAGCTCCCCAAAGTATTGGACTAAGTTGTACGTAAATGAGTCATAGTTATCAATCAATACAATCATGTCGTTCCCTCCGCCATTTCTTTTGCGACCCAAAGTGCCTTTGCCTTACTGAGTGATTCTTCATATTCGCTCACTGAACTAGAATCGGTGACGATTCCTGCTCCCGCCTGAATATAAGCGACGCCATCTTTGGCGACGAGCGTCCGAATCAAGATGTTGAAGATCGCATCGTCCGCCCAACTGATAAATCCGAGTGACCCTGTATAAATACCACGCCGGACCGGTTCTAACTCCTCGATGATCTCCATCGTCCGGATTTTTGGTGCACCGGTGATCGTCCCACCGGGGAACATCGCTGCGAGAACATCGCTCGCACCTTGGTGTTCCGCTACTTTCCCACGGACATTCGAGACGATATGTTGGACATGAGAATATTTTTCGATCACCATCAATTCATCGACATGAACGGACCCATACCGGCTGACCCGTCCTAAATCGTTGCGTTCTAAATCAACGAGCATGACGTGTTCCGCCCGCTCTTTTTCATTATCGAGCAGCGTCTTCGCAAGCGCTAAGTCTTCCGCTTCATCCTTCCCGCGCGGACGTGTCCCAGCAATCGGACGCGTCGCGAGATCGTCTCCAATTTTTTCGACGAGCAACTCGGGTGACGCTGAGACGAGCGTCAACTCTTCATCGACGAAGTAGCCCATGTACGGCGACGGGTTCACCTGCCGCAACACGTCATAGACATGAGCCGGCGATGTTAAGAGACGTTCATGTTGACGAACCGCAAGATTGACTTGAAAGACGTCACCCGCTTCAATATAACGTTTGACGCGGTCTGCCGCCTCGACAAAGTCGGCTTGTTCGAACGACCGACCCCGCTCTAACCGTTCATTCAAAACCGGGCGAAAGACTGGCGCAGGACTCTCCACTTTCCAAGCAAGTACTTCAGTTTCAAGTGCTGCTTCCGCTGCCTCGACCGTATCACGCGTCACGGCAACGAATAACTGACCTGCCTGTTCGTCATACACGGCGACTTCATCGTACCAATACAACGAAATATCTGCTGTTTCTAAATCGTCCTCCGCTTCGTCCGGTAATCGCTCTAAATACCGGACAGCGTCATAACTGACGTAGCCTGCCAGTCCACCGAAAAATGCAGGCATCCCGTCCGGACGAGCCGATGCATGACGCGCGCGTACTTCTTCAATTAATGAAAACGGAGAATCTGTTCGTTCCTCGACACCATCACGTGTTGTAATCGTCGTTTGTCCGGATTTCGTGCGTAACTGCCCGACCGGGTGCACACCAGCCATCGTATAGGAACCGATACGACCACTTTCGAGCCAGATATGACCGGTTTGTTCTTTTGTCCGCTCCACATAACGGTTATAAAATTGTTCCTTCGTCCATGTAAATGCTACATATCTCGTCTGTCGCACTTGCGTCCCCCACCTCTGTACGTATTCTGTCCTCATTATACGCAAAAAAAGGCACGCGGGAGTCGAATGACTTCCGTGTGCCTGAAAAAAATTATAGTTTCGAACCTTCTTCTTCCTCGACTTGATAGAGTGGCGTACTGAGGTAACGTTCTCCATTCGAAGGAATGATCGCTAACACATTTTTGCCTTTTCCAAGACGTTTGGCCGTTTTAAGAGCTGCAGCGATTGCAGCACCTGAAGAAATCCCACCGAGAACTCCGTTTGATTTCGCGGCACGGCGCGCATGATCAAATGCTTCTTCCGTCGTGATTTGTTCGACACCGTCATAGATGTGTGTATCGAGAATCGAGGGTACGAATCCAGCACCAATTCCTTGGAGCTTGTGCGGACCCGGTTTACCACCCGAAAGAACAGGTGAATCCGTTGGTTCGACAGCGATGATTTCGATTCCCGGGAAGGCGTCGCGTAATACTTTACCAGCACCCGTGATCGTCCCACCTGTTCCGATTCCGGCGATGAAGGCATCCAGTGATAGTCCTTCGAACGCTTCAACGATTTCAGGTCCTGTCGTCTGTTCGTGGACGACGGGGTTCGCTCCGTTGTTGAATTGTTGCGGCATGAAATGACCATGTTCCTCTGCTTCCGCCGTCGCTCGCGCGATTGCACCCTTCATTCCTTCCGGACCAGGTGTTAAAATCAACTCCGCGCCGTACGCACGAAGAAGAGTTCGACGTTCCATGCTCATTGTTTCTGGCATGACGAGAATGGCCCGGTATCCTTTCGCTGCTGCGACCATCGCTAGACCAATCCCGGTGTTGCCACTCGTTGGTTCGATGATCGTATCGCCCGCTTTCAGTTTCCCAGCATCCTCTGCCGCTTCAATCATCGACAGCGCAATCCGGTCTTTGACACTTGACCCGGGATTCATGTACTCCAGTTTCAAGTAGACATCTGCATCCTCTGGTCCTGTCAGATGGTTCAATTTGACGATCGGCGTGCGGCCGACTAAATCTAGTACTGAATTTGCAATACGCATGACCATTCCTCCTCATAATGAAAAACCTTTAATTCCAAGTAATCCGATAAATCAATTATCAATGGACTGGATGAAATCTGTCAATCAAAGCGCTCCACGGTAGGTTTCGTTCCATTTTTGGATTGACGTTCTACCGCTTCTTGAATCAAACGATCGAGTGTATCTTGTTCGTGTTCTTTACGCATTACTTGATAGACATCCGCTCGTGTGATGTCTTCGTCTCCGACTGTCGCGACGACGTCTTCAAGCGGTCCACCGATACTTTCTTGGACGATCTTCGGAGAATCAACTTTCGGTAGTTCTCCCATGAAGGCATATGCTCCCGTTAAAAAGTTCGTCAACAGTAAGATGAAAATCAACATCCACAAGTACTTAGAGTTTACATTTCCCATTTTCAGACCCTCTTATGCTCGTTCGAGCGATTTTTCACGAAGTGATTGTAATTCTTCGACGCCATACTGATAGTGTTCTGAACAGAAATGACAAACTGCCTCTGCTCCACCATCTTCATCAATCATCGATTGAATCTCGTCAGGTCCAAGCGCAACAATCGCTGTCGCGAGTTTTTCCCGGTCACATGTGCAACCAAACGTAACAGGAACTGTATCGAGAACTTCGTATGATTCACCAAGGACGAGTTCAAGCATTTCTTCTGGTGTTTTTTCTTCTCCGACAAGAATCGAAATTGGTTTTAATGCAGCCACTCGTGTTTCAAGCGCAGCAATCGTCTCTTCCGATGCTCCTGGCATCAATTGCACGATTAACCCACCTGCTGCGATGACCGACTCATCTTCCGGATAAACGAGCACACCTGCACCGACGACAGATGGACTTTGTTCTGAGACTGCGAAGTAATACGTAAAGTCTTCACTGATTTCACCGGTTTGGATCGGTGATTGCCCTCCGACGAAGTCACGAAGACCTAAGTCTTTGATAACGGAAATATTTCCGCGACCGACTGCATCGCCGACTTTTAATTTCGTCAGACCGTCTGCATTGACGTACGTATCCATTTCGACACGTGGATGGCTGACGTATCCACGGACCGTTCCTTTTGCATCGGCATCGACGATGATTTTTCCGATCGGACCGTCCCCTTCAACTTTCAGGGTCACACGTGTGTCGCCTTTTTGCATCGTTCCCATCATCGCGCCGATTGTCAGCGTCCGGCCAAGCGCCGCCGTGACGACCGGAGTCGTTTGGTGCCGGAGCTGTGCTTCATACACCGACTTTGTCGAACGGATTGCAAATGCACGGACTTCGCCGTTAAAACCGAGCGCCCGTACTAAATAATCATCTTTTAGTTGTGCTAATAATTCTTCACGTTTCATTATTTATTCCCTCACTTATTTCGTTCGTAGATAATACGCAACCCGTCAAGCGTCAAAAATGGATCGACGATTTCAATCGTTGCGGATTCCTCGCTGATTAATCGGGCAAGCCCACCAGTCGCGATGACTTTTGCTTCACCCATTTCTTCTTTCATCCGGTGGACAAGACCGTCCACTTGCGCGACATATCCAAAATACGTCCCTGACTGCATCGCATGAATCGTATTCCGCCCAATCGCGGATTGTGGTTTCGCAATCTCAATGCGCGGCAGTTTTGCTGCTTTGTTATAAAGTGCCTCAGTCGACACCATGACACCCGGTGAAATGATTCCACCGTAATAGCGTTTTTGTGAATCGATATAACAATAGGTCGTTGCTGTCCCAAAGTCGACGATGATCAATGGACCATCATATTTGACCGTCGCGGCGACCGCATTGACGATTCGATCCGCCCCGACTTCCCTTGGGTTATCGACTTTTAAGTCGAGTCCGGTTTTAATACCTGGTCCAATCACGAACGGGCGTCGATTGAAATAACGGACGCACATGTTCTCCAGTGGAAACACGACGGGGGGTACGACAGATGATAACACGATTCCCTCGATTTCTTCCACGTTTAACTCTGCATCCCGGAACAAGGCTTTGACGAGCATCCCGTACTCATCGGTCGTCCGCGTCCGATCGGTTGCGATCCGCCAGTGCTCGACCAATGTCTCGCCAGCATAGACACCCAGTACGATATTCGTATTTCCAACATCAATTACTAAGATCATTTGACTGATTCCCCACTTTTCTATACGATACCTGCAATATACGTTGTGATTATACCACGTCGGCTAAGCTTCACCTACCGAAGTGCGCAAGCATCACGGCATATAAAAACAGGACCAGCACCCGCATAGCGGGCACTGATCCTGTCTTGTTGTGTCAGCGATTAAATTTGATCATCACGGCGTGGTTGATCAGGCTTTTCTACGTCCACATTTTGACCTTCGTCGATGACTGAACCACGTTGTGTCGGAGATTCTGTCGGTTCATCGATGACAGGAGTCGTCGATTCCGGTTTCTTCTCGTCTTCCGTTTGTTCAGCTACCACTTCTGGCTCGTTCTTCTTGTATTCACCTGTCTCGATAAGGTGGTGAATTTGTTTTTGATCCAGCGTTTCAACTTCAAGTAACGTTGTCGCAATCAAATCAAGCTGATCACGTTTTTCCGTTAAGATCGTTTTCGCTTTTTGGTAACAGCGGTTGATGATCGCTTGGATTTCTGTATCAATCTCATGCGCAATCGCGTCCGAATAGTTTTGTTCATTTTGGAAGTCACGTCCTAAGAAGACATTTCCGCCTTGACCTGAACCGAACTGAAGCGGTCCGAGTTTTTCACTCATCCCGAACTCCATCACCATCTTCCGGGCGAGTCCTGTCGCACGTTGGAAGTCGTTGCTTGCTCCAGTCGATACTTCACCAAAGACGATATCTTCCGCGACACGACCACCAAGCAATCCGGTAATTTTATCTTCAAGTTCTGGTTTTGTCATGAAGTAACGATCTTCTTTCGGAAGCATGACGACGTAACCGCCGGCATTCCCACGAGGAACGATTGTTACTTTATGCACTTCATCCGCATCATCAAGTGTGACACCGATGATCGTATGACCTGCTTCATGCCACGCAACGATTTTTTTCTCTTTCGGCGAAATGATCCGGCTCTTCTTCGCTGGTCCAGCGATAACGCGGTCAATCGCTTCTTCTAGATCGACAATGGAAATCTTATCCCGGTCGGTACGCGCTGCAACGAGTGCTGCTTCGTTCAACAGGTTTTCAAGATCAGCACCAGAGAATCCTGGTGTCCGTTGTGCGATTGCTTTTAAATCGACTGTTGAGTCGAGTGGTTTATTTCGTGCATGTACCTTAAGAACTGCTTCACGACCGACGACATCTGGACGCTCAACCGTAATTTGACGGTCAAAACGACCTGGACGAAGCAAGGCTGGGTCCAAGATATCAGCGCGGTTCGTTGCTGCGATCATGATGATGCCTTCATTTTCACTGAATCCGTCCATCTCAACGAGAAGTTGGTTCAATGTTTGTTCACGCTCATCATGTCCGCCACCGAGACCTGCGCCACGTTGACGACCGACTGCATCGATTTCATCGATGAAGATGATACACGGTGCATTTTTCTTTGCATTTTCGAAGAGATCACGTACACGTGACGCCCCGACACCAACGAACATCTCAACGAAGTCAGAACCTGAAATCGAGAAGAATGGAACGCCAGCCTCA
The DNA here is from genome assembly GCF_018618655.1 of Exiguobacterium sp. s95. Taxonomy (NCBI): domain Bacteria; kingdom Bacillati; phylum Bacillota; class Bacilli; order Caryophanales; genus Exiguobacterium; species Exiguobacterium sp. s95. Next base: position 12,143 of record NZ_JACSMM010000014.1, read on the forward strand.
CCTGCCGCTGCACGTGCAAGTAACGTTTTACCTGTACCTGGAGGACCGACAAGAAGGACCCCTTTAGGGATACGTGCACCGAGACGTGCAAATTTACGTGGGTCTTTCAAGAATTCAACAACTTCGACGAGTTCTTGTTTCTCTTCGTCTGCACCAGCGACATCTTCAAACGTAATTTTCTTTTTCTCCGTATCATAGAGGCGCGCTTTTGATTTACCGAAGTTCATCACGCGGCCACCGCCGCCGCCACCTTGTGCTTGATTAATTAAGAAGAAGAAGAGAATGAATATGATGATGAACGGGACGATCGTCGTCAGTAACGCGATCCAACCGCCATTCGTCTCTGCTGCTTTAAAGTCCATATTGACACCTTGACTGCGCAATTGTGTATAAAGATCCGTTAACTCCGTATCAACAGCTGGAACAACCGTTTCATACGTCGAATCCTTTTCACGTAAATCACCAGTCACATTATACGTCTGTCCTTCGTACTGGAAGGTAGCCGTCTTAATTTCACCTTTTTCAACCGACTCGACAAACTGTGTGTAATTGATTTCTTTGCTTTTGTTCACTGGACTCTGCAAGTATTGCAGAAACAAGATCAAAGCTAGAAAAATGACCCCAAACACGAGGGTATTCTTCACTGCTCGGTTCATCTTATGCCTCCTCTCCGCACCAACTGACATACCTTCATCAACTGATACGAATCCTGACGCGGCAAAGCGCGCTTTGTAATTGGTTTCATCTTATCATGTGACAGTCAAGATTAAAAATAATTAGCCACCGTAGACTGCCGGCTTCAACACACCAACATATGGCAGGTTACGATATTTCTCTTCATAGTCGAGACCGTAACCGACGACGAACTCGTGTGGAATCACAAATCCACTATAATCCGCGTGAAGATCATTTTTGCGACCTGACGGCTTATCGAGCAATGTCACGATTTTGACAGATTTTGCTTTACGGTACTTGAAGAGATCAACCAAGTATCCAAGCGTCAATCCACTGTCAATGATATCTTCGACAATCAGGATGTCACGTCCTTCTACAGATGTGTTCAAATCCTTTTCGATTTTAACTTCGCCTGTCGATGTCGTTCCACCGTGGTATGTCGAAACATCCATGAAATCCATCTCAAGGTGCATGTCCATCTTTTTGACGAGATCAGACATGAACGGCATTGCGCCTTTTAAGACACAGACGAGCAGTGGAAAACGATCACCATAATCTGCTGTCAGTTCACCCGCGAGTTCACCGACTTTATGTTGGATCTCTTCTTCCGAAATCAGTACTTTCTCCATATCATTCATTAAGGTCATGCTAGGTATTCCTCCTCCATTTTAAACACTACATTACCATTCTATCATTAAATAAGACCGTGCGAGGAGTTCAAATGACCCGAATTTTGCAATTCGATGTCCGACGACCGCTAAAACTTGACCCGTGGCGTCGACGACGACCGGAACTTCTGCCCGAAGATAACGTGGTACTTTCGCATCAATTAGAATCCGGCTCACTTTTTTCGTTCCGATTTCTAGCTGTATCCGGTCCCCTGGCAACTGACTTCGTACCGTCAGCGGGAAAGTAACTTCCGCTAACGGAATCCCTGCATCCCCGTATGAAAACGTCACATCTCGTTCACCATAACGGTATGTTCCCAAATCAGCCCCTACTTGAAACGATTCAAGTGCAGAATCTGTCGTATCTTTCTCGATACAGGTCAAGTATCCGTACGCGCGGCGAATCCTCCAGTTTCCATAATACACTTCGCTCGAGGGCATATCTACTCGGAGCCATGCTAAAAAGCGATCGAAATCCTCTGATGTCAACCGGACATCCGGTAAGAGCACTTGTAAAGCGAGTCGTCTCAAATCTGTCGGCAGCTGGTTGATCTCATCGATTACTATCCCATCCTCCGTCGTATGTCGCGCTACTAATGCTTCGACGTACGCTAAGTGCTCGTCCTGTATCGTTTGACGAAGCCGTGCGGCACGTACCGTCGCTTCTTCGAACCCCGGGCGCACTTGAGCGAGCCTTGGTAAAATATCATGCCGGATTTGATTTCTTAAGTACTTCGTTTCCGCATTTGTAGCATCCTCACGCCACTCGATTTGTTGACGCGTCGCATAAGCCGTCAGTTCCTGTTTCGTCCAGTTCACCAGCGGACGATGCAACTGACCGGGACCGAACGGGCGATGAATCGGAATCCCGTCGATCGTCGCTTCACCCCGCAACAACTGAATCAATAACGTCTCGAGTTGATCATCACGATGATGTGCTAAGACTAAGTGACTCCGGTTCGTCTCTTCCATTAAGTTTTCAAAAAACTGATACCGTTTCTCGCGACAACGGGCTTGACTCACCCGTTGTCCACCCCATTCTAAACGAGTCGTCCGGAACGGGATATTACGTTCAAAAGCCCAGTTTTCGACAAACGCGGCTTCTTCATCCGATGCTGCACGAAGACCATGGTGGACATGGGCAATTAAAAGATCAAACTTCGCCTCGTGCAACAGATGCGCGAGCACCATCGAGTCGCAGCCTCCGGATACGCCGACGATGAGCGGTTCATTCGGAACAGGAGCAATCGTTTCCATGATGTACGCATCCCCTTTTCGAATCTACTATACTAAAAAAAGCCACCTCTATATAATAGAGATAGCTTTTAAAGAATGACCCGTACGGGAATCGAACCCGTGTTACCGCCGTGAAAGGGCGGTGTCTTAACCGCTTGACCAACGGGCCAAAAAAATATGGTAGCGGCGGAGGGAGTCGAACCCACGACCTCACGGGTATGAACCGTACGCTCTAGCCAGCTGAGCTACACCGCCATATTTTTAACTCGTGCGTCTTAAGCACATTTTCTATAATACGGTGGAGTCAAATGAAAGTCAACGCTTTTTATAAAAATAATTTCAAAAAAATAAAAGATGGAATGAACAGCGTCATTCCATCTCTATTCTTATAAAGAACAGGTCAGCAAGTTATTGACGTTTAGCACCGCGTCCGCCACGTTTTGAATCCGTTTGGCGTTTGAGTGTCGCAAGACGATCTTCACTGTCTTTGAGGAAACTCGTCATCAACGTATCGAACGTTTGCTCTTTACGTGGAGCAGGTGCTCCGCGACCACCTTTGTTGAATCCTCCACGATTTCCACCACCGCCGCCACTGCGCGGTCCTTTGTTATCAAACGGACGTGGTCCGCGATCTTGACCGGCCGGGCGTGGGCCACGGTCGAATTGACGTGCAGGACGAGGACGTTCGCCTTCAGGGCGGTCAACAGCCTTCTTGATTGAAAGACCGATTTTACCATCGTTTTCTACACTCAAGACTTTAACTGTGATTTCCTGTCCAACCGTCAAGACATCATTGATATCTTTAACGTAAGAATCTGCCACTTCGCTGATGTGAACGAGACCGGTTTTCCCAGTCGGTAATTCTACGAACGCTCCGAAATTAGTGATGCCTGTAACTTTCCCTTGCACTTTGCTGCCTACTTCAATCGACATAAATTGTATTGCTCCTTTTTAGTTGATTCATTTCTTATTATACGAGTGATTACATATTTTTTCAATCAATCGGCAACCATCGGTTAATCTTCAGGTGAGAAATAGAAAATTGTTTCGCCTTTTTTCGAGTACAACAACTCACTTCTCGCTAAGTTCGCAACGTATTCTTTATCGTTCAGCCGTTCGATTTCCTCTTTCAGGCGTGCCGACTCTTTTTTCGCTTTTGTTTGCTCTTGTTGAGCGACCTGGAACGATTGATTTTGTTCAGCAATCAATTGTTTCTTTTCGATGTATGACCACCCCATGAGAGAAAGGACGATGAGAAAGATTGACATACAAATCAAGAAACGCTTTTTTAAGCGCGATCGGTTCTCAATCGCATTTTGGCTTAATTGCTTTTTACGATCATTGAGCGGTTTAATCTTTGGTGGTGTTTGACGACCTGATTCTAACGGTGCCGGCATATCATCCCTCCTTATCCGAGTGGTCATCTCTGACACTCTTTAGTATACTTCCTTTTTCAGGTAAATTACATTGATTCTTCAGAATTCACTTTTTCTTCACGAATAATCTTATACATGTCCGTCGCTTCTTCTTTTTTCGCATGCTCTTTAATGCCGTCGATTTGAACGGTGACGATTTTGTTTCCGAATCGAATCGTCATCTCATCTCCGACTGCGACTGTACTGCTTGCTTTTGCGACGAGACCGTTAATCGTAATCCGACCTTGGTCTGCTACCTCTTTTGCGAGTGTCCGTCGTTTAATCAATCGCGATACTTTTAAAAATTTATCGAGTCTCATGACTGTTCCTCCTGCTTCGCTTGATTCCATAACTGATCTTGTTCGTCGAGCGACAACTCTTCAATTGGTCGCTTTGCGAGTTGTTCCACCCGCGTAAAACGGCGAATGAACTTATCGTTCGTCAGCTGCAACGCTTCTTCTCCCGATAATCCCATATATTTTCCGACAAGTGCTAACGAAAATAAGAGATCTCCGAATTCAGCAAGTTGTTCTTTTGGCGCTGCTTCTTGTAGTTCACGTATTTCTTCTTGTACCTTTTCAAGCGCACCACTGACTGTGTCCCACTCAAAGCCGACTTTTGCGACTTTTTTCTGAATCTGTTCAGCACGCATCAAGGCAGGTGCCCCTTTTGTGACACCGTCGAGTAGATATTTCCGCTCTGGTTTCTCCTGCGACTTGATCGTTTGCCAGTTCGCAACGACGTCTGCCGCCGAATCAACCGTCGTCTCTGCAAAGACGTGTGGATGACGGCGAATCATCTTGTCACTGACACTGCCGATGACGTCCCGGATATCAAAGTACCCTTCATCGAGACCGATTTGTGCATGTAACATGACTTGAAGTAAGACATCCCCTAATTCCTCTATCATTAAGTTATCGTCCTGAAGGTCGATTGCTTCCAGTAATTCGTAAGATTCTTCGATTAAATGTTTTTTGAGCGATTCATGCGTCTGTTCTTGATCCCATGGACACCCTCCTTCACCACGTAAACGGGCGATGATGTCCTTGAGCGTCGCGAAATCCCGATTCAGCGCCTTTTCCTCCGTCACCGGCGGCACATAGACCGTCGTCAAATTACTGAGCATCGTCACACGATCCAGTTCATAGAGTGGAACTGTCATGACGTGTTGCTTGCTCGTCCCCGCTGCTGTGACGAGCGTCACCGGGTGTTCATCCGGATAACGTTCCATCAACATGACTTTCAAGTCACCTGCGACAAACGCATCGTACACTTGTCCGATCAGTACGTGTTGACGAATTTGCGCTTCATCAACACGGAAGGCCGTTGCGTCAAGCAATTGAAATCCTTCAATCGGATCCACCCCGACCGCTGCAAACATCGGATCAAGAAAACTTTGCCCACCGACGATGTCGATGTCAGTCGCACGCGCAAGTAGTTGTTGAACGGTACTTTCTGCTACAAGCGGGTGTCCCGGTACCGCATAGATGATTGGCGTTTGTGTCGCCTGATCAAGCAGTGTTTCGACGATGTCCGTATAGACCGCTTCAAAGCGGTCGTGCCGCTCATAAATCGAATCAAACGATGTAAATTTCATTCCCTCTGTCGCCAGTTCTGAAACGACGGGATGATCTGCTGTCCGTAAATAAACAGGTTGTGTTGTTTCTTTCAATAACTTATAAACGCCAAACGGCAATTGCTCTAGTTCGCCAACACCTAAGCCGACGACTGTAATACGGTGTGTCATATGATTTTCCTCCGATGATGAATTCGATAAAGTTTGTCTCCGAACGGCAATAAAGACCACTCCCGCTCTGTCAGGACCCGCCTGCGCAGTGCAAATATACAAAAAATCAATGCACCACCGATGACGAGTAGACCCACTTCAAACATCGCTCCAATCCGCGTCTCGAAACCTGCCCATTGAAACAGACGTTCGACCACGTACAAAAACAACGCCATCGGGATGATTGCTTGGAGCAATCGGACGTAGAAAATTCGTCCTGCTGTTACACGTCCGAATTTCCGATTCAATAAGATGAGTTGTGCTGATGCCATCATCGCGAATCCGCCGAATGTCGCCATTCCCGCCCCGATCATACCATAACGGGGCAACAAGTAGATGTTTAATAACAGCTTGACGACCAGTCCGAGCACGACGCCTGCAAAGGCATATTTTTCAGCATCGACGGACTGGAGACAAGAGATGATAATCATCGAGAGCGATGCCGTAAAGGCCGTCGCAGCAAGCCAACTGAGCGCAATCGTCCCTTTATCATCTTGATAGAGCGCGATGTTGAGTGGACGCATGACACTAAACAATCCGACCGTCGCAGCTGCCGCGACCAATAGACCAGAACGAAGGAGTGTTTCAAGGTGCAACCGTGTCGCCGCGTCATTTTGTTTACGATACTCCGTCAGCAACGTCGGAACACTGGCCAGACTGATCGACGTCGCAAATAAAATTGCGAACTGCAACAATGGATAACCACGATCAAAAATCCCCTTCTCGATTTTCGTCTCCATCGTATCCCCGAGCAAGTTGACGAACGTCAATCCATCAATCAACTGCATCAACAGTAAAGCAAGCGACGCGATACTGACCGCCATCCCACTCGTCAATAAGACTTTCCCGACACGTTTTAAATGACGCTTCGAGACGACCGGGCGACCAATCCGCCCTTTCGCGAAGCGAAGGAGCAACAACAATGAAGCGACACTGCCACCGAGCGCCGTCACGTGTGCCGCAGCACCGATTTGATAAGGATTCGCTCCGATCGAGACACCATAATACGTCACGAGTAACAATAAACAGACACGCACGGCGTTTTCCGTAATTTGCGAAAAGGCGGTCGGTCGCATCTCAAGGTCTGCTTGAAACATTCCTCGTAACACGGCAATGACCGGCAATAAATAAAACGTCAACGTCACAGCACGTAACGGAAGGACGAGCTTCGGATCTCCGAACAGTAAAGCAAGTTCTGGTGCGATGATCCAGCCGAGCAGACCGAACACTAACGAAAGACTCGCAAGGACAAAGAAAATCGACCAAAGAACCTCTCGTTTTTCTTCCGGGTGATGCAACGTCAACTTTGCGACGATGACGGGTAGCGCATAAATCCCCAGTGCTGCCGCAATCGCGAATAATGGATAGACCGTCTGATAGACGTACAATCCAAAATCCCCTGCCATGTTTTGATACGGAATCCGGTAAAAAAAGCTCAGCAGCTTTGAGACGTAACTCGAGATCGCCAGGAGCGCTGCCCCTTGCGCAATCGTTCGCCGTTGACTCATCGCATCGAGATCCGGCGGTCAAGTTCAGCGAGCAACCGCTCTGCTTGTTCCGTTGTTTGTTGAACGGTTTGTTTGCCACGGTTCAACGTCAAAACAAGTTTTCCTTCTTGTTGTCCCATGCCGAGTCCGCGACCAATCGGTACCGTCCACTTGACGAAATCCGCAACATCGAGCGTCTGAGTCGTTTGTTCGGATAAGACGATCTCGATTTTCGGGTCCGTTTGTTTGACCCGCTCAATCCGAGCCCGTTCAGCAAAAATCCGCATCCGCGTCAACTGAATCAATCGTGCGACTTCATTCGGGAATTCACCGAAGCGCTCCAGCATCTCTCCTTCGAGTGCATCAAGACTTTCTGTCGTATCAACATACTTTAAGCGTTTATAGAACTCAATTTTCAGTTCAGAATCCGACATATAATGACTCGGAATATACGCATCGAGACTGAACGTAAAGTCTGGTACGAATTTTTGGACACGTTGTTTCCCTTTCATTCGTTCCTTCCGTTCTTCGACGGCTTCCGATAACATTTGTGAATACAAATCGAACCCGACTGAATCGATAAAACCGGATTGTTGGGATCCGAGCAGATTCCCGGCACCGCGAATCGACAAGTCACGCATGGCAATCTTGAAGCCACTTCCAAGCTCCGTAAATTCCTTGATCGCCTGAAGACGACTCTCGGCGACTTCGGTCAACCGTTTTTGCGGACGGTACGTAAAGTAGGAATACGCGACACGACTTGAACGTCCGACACGACCACGTAGTTGGTAGAGCTGTGATAGACCCATTTGATCGGCATCGTTGACGATCAATGTATTGACGTTCGGAATATCGATCCCCGTTTCAATGATTGTCGTACTGACAAGAACATCGGCATCCCCCTCGAAGAAGGCAATCAATTGACTTTCAAGTTCCGTCTCTGTCATCCGACCATGTGCCGTGACGACACGTGCTTCCGGAACGAGCGCCCGGATTTCCTCCGCCTTCCGTTCAATCCCTTCAACGCGATTGTAGAGGAAAAAGGCTTGCCCCCCTCGACCAAGTTCACGTTCAAGTGCTTCACGCATGATGATTCCGTCGTACTCCATCACGTACGTTTGGACAGGATAGCGGTTTTCAGGCGGTGTCTCGAGGACCGACAAATCACGAATCCCAATCATCGACATGTGTAAGGTCCGTGGAATCGGTGTCGCCGTCAACGTCAAGACATCGACATTCGTTTTGAGTTGTTTCAATCGTTCTTTATGTTTAACACCGAAGCGTTGCTCTTCATCGATGATCAACAGACCGATGTCAGCGAACTGAACATCTTTTGATAAGACACGGTGTGTTCCGACAACGACGTCGATCGTTCCTTCTTTCAAGCCTTTTTTTGTTGCTTTCAGTTCTGACGCCGATCGGAACCGACTCATGACTGAAACATTGATTGGCCATTCGCTGAATCGCTCGAGCATCGTTTCATAGTGTTGTTGGGCAAGAACAGTCGTCGGCACAAGGAGAGCAACTTGTTTCCCTGCCATAACTGCTTTAAATGCCGCCCGAATCGCGACTTCCGTTTTCCCGTATCCGACGTCTCCACATAACAGACGATCCATCGGACGCGGCCGTTCCATATCTTTCTTAATCTCTTCAATCGACCGGACTTGATCGACCGTTTCCTCGTACGGGAACGAGGCTTCGAATGCCTGCATGCTGTCATCATCTTCCGGGAAAGCAAATCCAACTGCCGCTTCTCGTGTCGCATACAATTTGATTAGTTCATCTGCGATGTCCTCAACTGATTTTTGGACTTTCGCTTTGACTTTCTTCCAGTCCGTTCCGCCGAGTTTATAGATTTTCGGTTCTTTTCCTTCTGCCCCGACGTATTTTTGAATCAAGTCGATTTGGTCAACCGGAACATACAAGGAGTCGTCACCGGCATAGACGAGGTGCAAGTAATCTTTATGGTTCCCTGCGACATCAATCGTTTTGATGCCGTGGTAACGACCAATTCCATGGTGGATATGGACGATATAATCACCCGTCTTCAACTCTTGGTAACTTTTGATCCGTTCCGCGTTCGTTAATTTCGTCGTCTGTTTCCGGCGACGGGTCGGTTGCTTAAAGACTTCTTCTTCCGTCACGACGACGAGTCGTGCATTCGTCATTTCGAAACCACCATGAATGCCACCGATTAAAATCGACGGATGTCCCCGACGCATATCTTCTTCTGCCGTATGCAAGGACGCTTCGACACCGTAGTCGGAAAGTGTCTGCCGCATCCGCTCCGCCCGCTCTTTGTTACTCGCAAGAAAGACCATCCACATGTCTGCCCGGGCATACCGATCGATTTCCTGTTTCAGACGTTCCATTTGGCCATGAAACGGAGCGATCGGTTTGATGTTGAAGTGAATCGCTGCACTTTCAGGGACGCCGCTTCTGCGTGTCGGAAGGAGCGACAAATAGAGTAGCTGACGTTGTTCGAAGACTTTGAGCATCGGAACCGAGAGAATGTAATCACTAACGCTTTGCCCCCGTTCAATCAACGAAGCCATCCATTCCGCTTCTTCCGCATCCTGAACTTCCGCCGCTTCTTCGATCCGTGCGATTTCATCGACGATCAAGACGGCATCTGTGATATCAGCCAGTAATGTCTTCTGATACAGTAACGGCGCGTATTTCGCGAGTTGTTTCGGTCGCTCCCCACTTTCGAGCAATTCGACGTCATAGGCGATCCCTTCTTCAAGTGCTGCAAGGACTTCCGTACTTTGGACACGTTCTTTCGTCGCTTCATAGAGTGCACGCAACCGTTCACCCGCGGCACGGAGATTTTCCGTCGTCGCAAAGTGTTCAGCTGCCGGTGGAAGCAACGCTTCTGCGACCACACCGAGTGATCGTTGCGTTTCTGCATCGAATGTATAAATCGAGTCGACTTCTTCATCAAATAAATCCAATCGATAGGGACGGTCGACCGTCAACGGATAAATATCGATGATACTCCCGCGGACTGAAAATTCTCCCGGTGTCGTCACGGTCGCCGTCCGCTCATATCCGGCGTCGACTAATTCTTGAATGAAGTCCGGAATCGCCAAGATATCGCCCGGCTTAATCCGTTTCGTATGCGCTAAGAAATCACTTGCAGGTGGAGCATACCGTCTGAGACCGACGAGTGGGATGATTAAAATACCATCATCGGTCGTCAGGAGCCGGTGCCGCGTTTCAATCCGTGTCGCCCGTAATTCCGGGCTCGCCCCGTACGATAATTCAGCGGCCAATGTCTCGTCGACCGGGTAGAGCATCACTTCCTGTTCAGGCACTAGTTCAATCAAATCATCATACAGTTTTTGCGCTTGAAACATATTGTGGGTGACGATGACGAACCGTTTTTTTGTTTCTTGATAAATGCCTGCGACGAACAACGCTTTCCCGCTATTCATCAAGCCTGTGATGAGTTGGGCATCGACCCCTTGTCGAAAACGCTCACGGACCGTTTTTATTTCTGGTATTCCGAGCAACAGATTTTGTAGTTGTTTCATAGTTTCCCCTCCTAAGACGACAGCAAAAACGCTTTGGAATTCCAAAGCGTTTCGTTCAGTTATAGCGATTCATCAAAGCCAAAAATGGTGTATCGGTAAAGTCTGTCGCGATTTTCACAGCGTCCGCCAATACTTCCCGCAAGACAGGTTGTTCTGCTTTTGAGAACGGCATCAAGACCCAATCGATGACTTGAATCGGAGCAGGCGGACGACCGACACCGAGTTTTAAGCGTTTAATTTCTTGTGTGCCTAAATGCTGAATAAGCGACTTGACACCATTATGCCCACCGGCGCTTCCTTTTGAGCGAAGACGCATCTTTTCAAGCGGCAAATCGAGATCATCATAGATGACGAGGACGTCTTCGACCGCGATTTTATAAAAATCCAGGAGCGGACGAACTGCTTCCCCGGATAGATTCATGTAAGTCAATGGTTTGACGAGCACAACACGTTCCCCATTTATCATTCCCGTTCCGAAGACTGCTTTAAACTTCGACTCGGATAATTTTATTCCGTGTTCCTCCGCCAACGCATCAATCGCGAGGAAACCGATGTTGTGACGTGTGTTCGTATATTTAGCTCCAGGGTTCCCTAGACCGACGATACATTTCATATCGCTACCTCCTTTTGTTCATTTCCTTTGATGAAAAAAAAGCACGAACAAGGGTCCGATTTCAAAAAACCGGACCTCATCGTTCGTATCTGTTTGTTGATCAGCTAAAGAGCGGGCTGATTGATTTTTGTTCATGGACACGGATGATTGCTTCTGCAAGTAACCGCGCGACAGAAATTTGTTTGATTTTGCTTGCGCATTCACGTTGCGTCAAGTCGATCGTGTTCAAGACGACGAGCTCTTCAATCGCTGAGTTCTCAATCCGTTCCATCGCTGGACCAGAAAGAACAGGGTGCGTACAACAAGCATAAACTTGTTTCGCCCCATTTTCGATTAAAGCGTTCGCAGCAAGTGTAATCGTTCCTGCCGTATCGATGATGTCATCGATGATGATGGCGATTTTGCCATCGACTTGACCGACGATGTTCATGACTTCCGCGACGTTCGGTTTCGGACGACGCTTATCGATGATTGCGATCGGTGCTTTTAATTGTTCTGCTAATTTACGTGCCCGTGTAACACCGCCATGGTCTGGAGAAACGATGACGAGTTCATTTGGGTCGATGTTTTTCTTCTCGAAGTAAGTAGCAAGAAGTGGAACACCCATTAACTGATCTACTGGAATATCGAAGAAACCTTGGATTTGAGCGGCATGGAGATCCATCGTGACGACACGTGTCGCTCCTGCGACTTCAAGTAAGTTCGCAACAAGTTTTGCTGTGATCGGCTCACGCGAACGTGCTTTACGGTCTTGACGTGCATAACCATAATACGGCATGACGACGTTGATCGTCCGTGCAGAAGCACGTTTTAATGCGTCAATCATGATGAGGAGCTCCATCAAGTTCTCGTTGACCGGCTGACTTGTCGATTGGATGATGTAGATATCATCTCCGCGAACGCTTTCTTCGATGTTCATCGAGATTTCGCCATCACTGAAGTGTTTGACTGAACTTTCGCTAACGGGAATTCCGATGACCTTAGCGATTTCCTCTGCCAGTGGTTTGTTCGAGTTGAGTGCGAAAATACGAATTTCATGTTCTAAGACAGTAGACATGTTTAGGTGGCCTCCATTTGTTTGGTTTAGACGAGTAGAGCGACAAGTAATGAATAAGGTATAGCTGAATTAACGATAATCAGGTTTTGTCGTTTGACGCTCACGGGCGATCGCAAGACCGTTTTCCGGAACATCATCTGTCACTGTCGAACCTGCTGCGACGAGTGCATTTTTACCGACTGTGACGGGGGCAATCAAGTTGACGTTACAACCGATGAACGCATCATCCTCGATGACCGTTTCGAACTTGTTTGTTCCATCATAGTTGACGGTGATTGATCCACATCCTAAATTGACGTTTTTACCAATCGTTGCGTCTCCGACGTAACTCAAGTGTGCCGATTTACTTCCTTCACCGAACGTCGATTTCTTGACTTCAACGAAGTTACCGACACGCGTGTTCGCTCCGAGCACCGCTTGCTGACGCAAGTGCGCGAATGGACCGACTTGTGCCGCTTGCCCGATCCGGCTATCGGTTACGACCGACTGACGGACGACGGCAGCATCTGCCACTTCACTGTTACGGATGTCACTATTCGGTCCGATGATACATTCAGACCCGATGATCGTCTTCCCAAGCAATTGTGTCCCTGGGTAGAGCGTGGTATCCGAACCAATCGTAACATCTGGTCCGATATAGGTCGATGCCGGGTCGATGAATGTGACACCTTGACGCATCCAATGCTCGTTCGTCCGCTTACGCATCGACGTCTCAGCTTGCGCGAGTGCGACACGGTCATTGACACCGATTGTCTCTTCAAACGTCGGCGCCGCATAGGCAGCAATCGTTTCGCCATCGGCTTTCGCGATTTCGATGACATCCGGCAAGTAATACTCTCCTTGGACATTATCGTTCTTGACTTGTTTTAACGCAGCGAACAACAACTCATTATCAAACACGTACGTTCCTGTGTTGATTTCTTTAATCGCGAGTTCTTGTTCTGTCGCATCTTTATGTTCAACGATTTTTGAAACATGTCCCTCTTCACCACGAATAATCCGACCATATCCAGTCGCATCATCCGCATGAGCCGTCAAGACGGTCACTTTTGCACCCGTTTCTGCATGGTGGTCGAGTAACGCGGCTAACGTCTCACTCGTTAAGAGTGGTGTATCCCCACAGACGACAAGCGTCGATCCTTTTTCGTTTCCAAGTACCGGTTCTGCCATTTGAACAGCATGACCCGTGCCAAGCTGCTCACTTTGAAGCGCATATTCCACCGATGTGCCAAGCACTTCTTTTACAGACTCCGCACCATGCCCAACGATTACGACTTGACGTTTGACGCCAAGTGTCGCGAGTTGGTCCACGACGTGTTGTACCATAGGTTTCCCAGCTACTGGGTGGAGTACTTTGTAGAGTTTTGATTTCATGCGTGTTCCTTTACCAGCTGCTAGAATTACCGCGAAATGATTCATCCTTGTCGCTCCTCCACGTAAATTAGTGTTGATTTCGTTCAGAAATAGTACACTCGTACCAACTATAACGAAAATGAGGCCACTATTCAATCACAGGACCGAGTCAAATTGATGAAACATCCATTAAAAACAGACTGTAGACAACGTGAGGAGGCTGACTCATAAGTCGTTTTAAAATCAACCTTTGTGATGGACGGGCTTTTCTTTTCATTGCTTTCATCGAAAGAGGCGCAACCCGTTGTTGTTTTGTAAGAAGATTGCAGCAAACCTTTTTAACAGCAAAAAAAAGACCGGTCCGCCGCAATACGGGAAACCGGTCTTCTCTATTAAGGGCGATCTGTCAATTCGACTGATGTCAGCTCTAAATCGAGCGCCTCTTCATTTTCTTCACGCAACACATATGCTTCTAGTACTGAATCTTCGACCTTTTTTCGCATTAATGCATTGATTGGATGAGCGACATCACGAAAGATGCCTTCTTGCGTCCGTTTGCTCGGCATCGCGACGAAGAGACCACTGTTCCCTTCAATCACACGTAAATCGTGTACTACGAATTCGTGATCGAGCGTAATCGAGGCGAGTGCTTTCATGCGCCCCTCTGCCACGACGCGACGAATTTTAACGTCCGTAACGTTCATTTTGTCCGCACCCCTTTTAGTAACCGATGTCACAACTCTTCGTTGTCTACTTCTACTTACGGTTCAAAACAAATAAAGGTTTAGCTTTTTCCAATCTTTTTAGGCATAATTTCCAAAAGTTTGATAATTACAGTATAGTTTCAAAGAAATCACGTGTCAAATTCAGGTATTCCCATCGCTTGTGAAATACTGGTCGACGTTCCCACGCTTCACTTGAATCTGTCCGAGATCGACATCGACGTCGGCAAGTTTCATTAAGCTGACGTATTCACTGACCATCTTTTTCTCGGCACCTTCTGCTTCAATCAAGACCCCGACACCGGCTACTTTCGCTTCGAACTCGCTCAGTAAACTCATCATCCCACGAATTGTTCCCCCAGCTTTCATGAAGTCATCAATCAACAAGACGTTCGCTCCGCGCGGAAGACTTCGTCGCGCCAGTGCCATCGTCCGAATCGCTTTTGATGAGCCTGATACGTAGTTGATGCTGACGGTCGACCCTTCCGTAACACGACTGTCCGAACGAACGATCACGAACGGTACACCGAGTTGTTCAGCGACGGCGTAAGCAAGCGGGATTCCTTTTGTCGCAATCGTCATGACGACATCCACTTTTTTCTGACTGAAGACAGATGCAAAAACTTGTCCCATCTGCTTGACCATCCGTGGATTGCCAAGTAAATCTGTCAGATACAAATACCCACCCGGCAACAGACGATCTGGCCGTGCGACGCGTTCACATAAATCATCGATGAACGGTAATGCTTTTTCGCTACTCCATGTCGGAATGAACATGACACCGCCCGCAGCCCCCGGGACTGTGACGAGTCGTCCTGTTCCTTCATGCTCTAACATTTCACTCACGATATCTAAATCTTCACTGATTGACGATTTTGCAGATTTATAGCGTTCTGCGAAAATTGTCAATGAGATCAGATGATGCGGATGGTCGAGTAGATAACGTGTCATATCGACTAACCGACCACTTCTCCGAATTTTCATCTAAATTGTTCCACCTCTCCGTAATTCCGAATATTCACTAGTGAATATATCATTTTCATACGGATATTATCAATGGTTTTCGCCTAAAAGACGAACGACGTAGACTTCGTTACAAAAACCTCTTAAGCCATTATAGAGACGTTGGGCCCGGTTTTCGTGTTCCGTCAACGCGAAGACCGTCGGACCACTCCCGCTCATCAAGACACCTTCCGCCCCGCAACTCGTCATGAAATCCTTGATTTGCTCGACTTCCGGGTGCATCGGTAACGTGACCGACTCAAGAACATTTCCGAGTGATTGACAAATCGCCGTAAAATCCTGCTCTTTAACAGCTGTAATCATCGCTTCGACATCCGGTCGTTTGGCCGTCGTCAAATCGAGTGCGCCATAAACGTCTGCCGTCGACACACCAATCGTTGGTTTCGCAAGCACGACCCAGCACGGAGGCGGAGCAATCAATTTTTCAAGCTTTTCACCACGTCCTGTCGCGATCGCCGTCCCACCCATGACACAAAACGGGACATCCGAACCGACTTCCGCGCCGATTTCTGCGAGTTGTTCGAGCGTCAATCCGAGCTGCCATAAATCATTCAAACCGCGTAATGTCGCGGCAGCGTCACTCGATCCACCCGCGAGACCGGCTGCGACCGGAATTTGTTTCTCAAGGTAAATCTCTACTCCAGCCTGGATGTTAAATTTTTTCTTCAAGACGGCTGCCGCCTTGTAAGCCAAGTTCCGCTCATCGTTCGGAACATAGGCGTGCTGTGCATTCATTCGAATCTCGCCTGACGAAAGTTCCGTCAACTCTAAGCGGTCTGCCAAGTCCACTGTCGTCATCACCATATGTACATCATGGTAACCATCTGTCCGCTTCGCCGTCGCATCCAACACTAAATTGATTTTCGCTGGTGCCTTTACAATAATCGTCATCGTGCCGTTCCTCCTCTAGTACGTATCCTGTACGAATTGTATCAACCTTTCCACAAAAAAAGAAGCGAACATTTCTGTCCGCTTCGGAAGGTAAGTTTACGAATTCGCAAATTCGATTTGTACGGAGTCGGTTAACACGTCAGCGTAGCTATAAGAAACTCGCTCGACATTGTGGCGCTCTGCGTCTAGCTTGACTACAAACACCGAAGGATACGTCTCAACGAGCGTTCCGATTCGGGTTACGACCTTTTTACGACCGCCGCTTGCTTTTAGCGTCAGTCTTTCACCAACATGTGTTTCGAAAACATGTCTGATTTCGTTCAACGTCTTTGGCATACGCTTCACCTCACTAATATTTATTATAGCATATTAATTAAATATTAGAAAGGGCAAATATTATATCTTTTCTTCCCGCTACCGTCAACGTTTTTTAATCGGCAAAAGTGCGTCCGCGAGCTGTGCGAATTCCTGCAAGCTGAGCGTTTCACCACGACGTCTTGGGTCGATACCTGCTTCATGCAACGCGGCTTCGACAGCTTCTTTTTCTGCTTTTCCGAAGTGGCTCGACAAATTATTTAAAATCGTTTTCCGGCGCTGGGCAAAACTCGCACGCGCAACTTCGAAGAATAATTTTTCATCTTTCGTTTGGACGGCCGGTTCTTTTCGGATGTTCAAGCGGATGACAGCCGAATCGACGTTCGGAGCGGGAATGAAGACTTGCTTCGGCACCGTGAAACAGACTTCCGCTTCCGCATAGTATTGAATCGCAATCGATAATGAACCATACGCTTTTGTACCTGGTTTCGCACCGATCCGTTCCGCGACTTCCTTTTGAATCATCATGATGAGTGTCCGAAATGGTGCTTTCGCCTCCAATATCCGCATGATGATCGGTGTTGTGACATAGTACGGTAAGTTTGCGACGACCGCAAGATCCGTAATTCCTTCTTGTGTGAACTCCTCGTTGACAATCGTTTCGAGATCCAGTTCAAGTGCATCTCCATGGATGATTTTGACGTTCGGATAAGGTGAGAGCGAATCATCTAAAATCGGTAACAGCCGTTGGTCGATTTCAAGGGCGACGACTTTTTTCGCCTGTTTCGCGGACTGTTCCGTCAACGACCCGATTCCCGGTCCGATCTCAAGAACACCGCTCTCCTTTGTTAACGAAGCAGCGCCGACAATGTTCGCGAGTACGTTCAAATCGATTAAAAAGTTTTGTCCTAAGGACTTCTTAAATGAAAATCCGTGTCGCGCG
Organism: Exiguobacterium sp. s95; assembly: GCF_018618655.1. Taxonomy (NCBI): domain Bacteria; kingdom Bacillati; phylum Bacillota; class Bacilli; order Caryophanales; genus Exiguobacterium; species Exiguobacterium sp. s95. Next base: position 29,863 of record NZ_JACSMM010000014.1, read on the forward strand.
AGGATTTCCTTCGTCCGGTGTAGTGTTGCGATGTCTTTCAATCTTGTTCCTCCTCTAACTGTCTCAGTGCAGCTTCCCATTCCTCTTTTGTGATCCGAATCGAAGCGACGCGTTTGACGAGTTGTTTCGCATTCGGTTCACCGATTGCGAGCAACTGTCCGAGCCGACGTCTGCGTGACGATGCTGATGGACCACCGATTAAGTCTGCTGCAAGTATCATATCCCGTGTCACTTCTGCGACATGGACTTCTTCTGTTTCATAAACGGCTGCGAGTGCACGTTCGATTGCCTGCGGCGAAGCATGCTCGACACCGATTTTACCGCGTTTATCTTTTGCGTCCGCACGTGGCAGATAGGCTTGTTTGCATCCCGGAACACGTTCATTGATACGTGCGCGAATCCGGTCACCCGGAAAGTCTGGATCCGTGAAGACGATGACGCCTCGGCGTTCGAGTGCTTTTTCAATTCGTTGTAACGTTTGCTCATTGACGGCAGAGCCGTTCGTTTCAATTGTATCGACATCAAATACTTCCTGTAGTCGTGTCGTATCGTCACGTCCTTCGACGACGATGACTTCTTTTAAGCGTTTTTGCATCAATTCTTCTCCACCTTCTTCAAACACTTCCGTAATTGTACCTGTTTCCACGAAAAAAACAAGGAAGCGTCAACTGCCCGCTTCCGTGCCCGACTCATTCGGAATGACCCAAAGCTTGACGGTCTTCCGCCCGAACGTCTTCGCCGTCTGTTCGTCACTGACGAGGACATCAATTTTATTGCCTTTAATGGCACCGCCCGTATCGAGCGCGACCGCCAGTCCGACCCCCTCGACATACACTTTCGTCCCGAGCGGAATTATTTTCGGGTCGACGGCGACGATCGGTAACCCTTGATAGGTGATTGTATCCGTGACATCGTACCCCGTCGCTGTCAATGCGCGCCCATCATACAATTGACTCCCGTTCGATGCCGGGTCATTCGTATAGGCCGTCGCCTCGACCATCAGCGTCTTCGCATTCTTGAAGTCCAAGTCTGCCGTGACTTCCGGTGCGACCGTCAATGGCGTCGTTGCCTCCTCTTCATTGAAGACAGGTGCCGGTGTTTCTACTCGTTCAATCGGTTTTGTTCCGACTTTAATGATTTGTTTCACCGGTTCACTCGTTACTTCATCGGTCAGTAACTTCTTCTCTTTACTGAGCCCGTCAGCGAGCGTCAATTCGTACTTTTGGGTCCGGATTCCAGGACGCCCCGTCGTCGTTACAAGTTGTTGTCCTTTCGGTAATGTCGGATCTTCTACTTGCTCGACATCGAACGGAAGCAACTGTTCTTCCGTTAAGGTCGCCCGTCGCGTCGTATTGACGGTGACGAGCGTATCTTCCGAGACAACGGTATCAAGGCTCGGCGCAACACGGTCTGTTGCTTGTAACGTCACTCCTTGTTTCGCAAGGAGCTCACGGACGGTCGTTTGGTACGTATAGACTTGACTGGCTCGTCCTCCGATGACGATGTCAACCGGAAATGCTTCACGGAATCGGACTGTCATCCCGGTCGTCAAGACGGCATGAATCGAAGGGTATACATCATCGGTATCGGCTTGGACGATGCCACGTTCCTTCAATAAATCCGATACAAGACGAGCATGTGTCCGAACCGTCTGTGCTTGCCCGTATCCGACAATCATCGTAATTTCTTTTGCACGTTGGATGACAATCAAACCATTCTTTGGTAAATCCGCACTGCGCGAAGGTTCGATGTTATCCTCCGCTCGCACTTCGATTCCATTTTCACGTAAGACACCATAGACTGATGTTTCTATCGTCTTGACGTGTTGTTCTTGTCCGTCAATCATGATAGTGACGTCACGCGGATGATCCATCGCCAAGTAGATTAGAATCGCAATTAACAATAAGGCACACCCTGTCGCGATATAAGAGAACGAACGCATCATGGTAAACGGAAGACCCGCTTCGCGTTTTCTGTTGTCGCTTGTTCGATATCGGCATACATCATGCCACGCAGTTGCGCGATTTCTTCCGCCACGAACCGGACGTACGCCGGTTCATTCCGTTTGCCGCGGTATGGTGTCGGTGTCAGGTAAGGACAATCTGTCTCGACGAGTAACCGATCAAGCGGAACTTCTTGAGCGACACGTTTCGGCATCTTCGCATTTTTAAACGTTACCGGTCCACCGAGCGAAATATAAAAGTTCATTGCTAGGCAACGGGGTAAGAGCTCGGCACTCATGCTGTAGCTATGGAGAATCCCACCGACTTCTTTCGCGTCTTCTTCTTCGAGAATACGTAACGTATCTTCCGTTGCTTCCCGGTTGTGAATGACGATTGGCTTATTCTTTTTCTTCGCGAGTTGAATCTGTTTACGAAACGCAGCTTCCTGAACATCTTTTGGTGACGTATCCCAGTGATAATCAAGACCGATCTCACCGAGGGCGACGACTTTCTCATGGTCCATGAGGCGCTCGACTTTCGCGTACGCTGCATCATCGAAATCGATTGAATCGACGGGATGCCAACCGATGACGGCATACAGATCATCATACTGTTCAACAAGTTCCATCGCCCGGTCGATTGTCTTATTATCGAATCCGACGACGATCATTGGTGAGACTCCGTTCGCGCGTGCGCGTTCAATCGTTTCTTCGACGTCTCCGTCGAACTGATCGGAATTTAAATGTGTGTGTGTATCGATTAACAATATCCTCGACTCCTTTTTCAAAAAAATGCCTGTGACGTGAAGTCCACAGGCATCCGAATTATTTTACACTGGCACCGTTCGCCATCGTTGACGGGACGGTCGCTAGTTCAAGTTTACCTGATTTTTCAGCCGCAAGCACCATACCTTGCGATAATTCACCACGGAGAGTGACCGGCTTCAAGTTCGCGACGACGATGACCTTCCGACCGACCAGGTCTTCCGGCTCGTACCATTCAGCGATGCCTGAAACGATCTGGCGTGTTTCTTTCCCCATGTCGACCGTTAACTTTAACAGTTTTTTTGCTTTTTTGATTTTTTCTGCTGTGACGACTTCGCCGACACGCAGCTCAATTTGATCAAAAACATCAATTGTCGTTTCCGGACGAACATCCTCATCTGCTTCTTCGACTTCTTCTTCCTCAACTCGGGCAGCAGACGCCTGTTGCATCATTTCGACGATTGCTTCGACTTCTTCTTTCATGTCGCGGCGCGGGAAAATCGGTTCAGCAATCCCGACTTTTGTTCCTTCTTCAATCGACGCGAACTGTTCGAGTGCTCCCCAGTTCATCGGCTGACCAGCAAGACCAAGCTGACGGAACATCTCGGTCGGCGATTGTGTCATGAACGGTTGCAACATGATCGCGACGTGACGCAGCGTTCCGACGAGGTGGACCATGACCGAGCCGAGTTCATCCGTCTTCGTTTCGTCTTTCGCGAGTACCCACGGTTGTGTCTCGTCGATATATTTATTCGCGCGACTAATTAATTGCCAGACGTGCGCTAAGGCAACCGAGAATTCCATATGCTCCATCGAAGCCTCGACCTTCTCGACTGTTTCTTTCGCAAGCGTCGACAATGTCGCATCGAACGGCGTGACATTTCCCGCATAGGTCGGGATGACCCCATCAAAGTATTTCGTGACCATCGCAATCGTCCGGTTGAGTAAGTTCCCGAGATCATTCGCGAGATCGAAGTTCATCCGCTCAACGAATGCTTCCGGTGTGAACATCCCATCTGAGCCGAAAGGAACTTCGCGTAAGAGATAATAACGAAGAGCATCAAGACCATAACGGTCAATCATCGGAATCGGGTCAACAACATTGCCTTTTGATTTCGACATCTTCCCATCTTTCATCAACAACCAGCCGTGCGCGAAAACTTGTTTCGGCAATGGGAGATCGAGTGCCATCAAGAGTGCCGGCCAAACGATCGTATGAAAACGAACGATTTCTTTTCCGACGAGATGAACGTCTGCTGGCCAGTACTTGTCGAAGTTCCCTTGATCATCCGTTCCGTAACCGAGTGACGAGATGTAGTTCGTCAAGGCATCAACCCAAACGTAGACGACGTGTTTTGGATTCGACGGGACTTTGACGCCCCAGTCAAATGTCGTCCGTGAGACGGCGAGATCTTGGAGACCTGGTCTAATGAAGTTGTTGATCATTTCATTCTTCCGTGATTCCGGTAAGATGAATGATGGGTTCGCTTCAAAGTATTCGACTAAACGATCGGCATACTTACTAATTCGGAAGAAATAACATTCCTCACGGACGAGTTCGACGGGATGGCCGCTATCTGGGCTTTTTCCATCCACTAACTGCGATTCCGTGTAATACGTCTCGTCCGGAATCGAGTACCAGCCTTCATATTCACCAAGATAGATGTCACCTTTTTCAAGTAATGTCTCAAAAACGTGTTCGACGACTTTCTTATGGCGTGGTTCTGTCGTTCGAATGTAATCGTCATACGAGATGTCGAGACGATCCCACAGAACTTTAATCTGCTCGACGACACCGTCGACGAATGCTTGTTCAGAAATACCTGCTTCAGCTGCTTTTTCCTGAATTTTTTGTCCGTGTTCATCCGTTCCTGTTAAGTAACGCACATCGAATCCTTGAAGACGTTTATAACGGGCCATCGCGTCTCCTGCGACCGTCGTGTACGCATGACCGATATGTAGCTTCGCGCTAGGATAATAAATCGGTGTCGTGATATAAAATGTTTTTGACATGTTATTCCTCCGTTCTATTGTTCATTCCATTATTATACGCTGTTCTATCGCCGCTGTCGAAACTCGTTTTTTGTCGAATCAAAACATTTTTTGACATCAGACATCAAATTACAAAAAAACACACTCAATAGTTTGAATTCCTTTAAAAAGGGAAAATCTATTAATAAATCGTTTCAATTATGGCTTTTTTGAGAAATAAATGACATTTTGATTTCAAGCTATTCGGATTGGTTGACTACTTTTGGAAAGTTTAGTATTCTACATTCTATAGAAGTGATGTCGAATTTTGACGATTTTTAAAAAAATACAGAGACTTAGACATCCAGAGGAGGAACAACAAAATGAAATCAACAGGTATTGTACGTAAAGTAGACGAGCTCGGCCGGGTAGTCATTCCAATTGAACTTCGCCGCACACTCCAAATCGCAGAGAAAGATGCACTCGAAATCTACGTCGATAACGAGCAAATCATTCTTAAAAAATACAAACCAAACATGACTTGCCAAGTTACTGGTGAAGTATCAGAAGATAACTTCAAATTGGCAGACGGAAAATTAATTCTCTCTCCAGACGGCGCACAACGTGTCCTCGTTGAGTTAAAAGATTTCCTCGATCGTCATTACGCAGGAAACGAATAAAACCAAGAAGGAAGCGCGCCGATTCGGTACGCTTCCTTTTTTCATTTCGATTCGTGATAAGACAGGTATAAGGCTTGTCGGTCAAGTCCCCGTTCCTTCGCAACACGCTTTAACGCCGCATTCGGTTTTTCACCGTCTGCGATATACCGTTCGATTTGATCGAGTGGATCTGCCTCTTGCTGGATTTCACTCGGACGTTCTTCCGTCGTTCCTTCGACGATGACGACAAATTCGCCCCGGACCTCTTCTGACGACCAGTCTAACGCTTCCGTCACCGATCCACGAATGTATTCTTCATAACGTTTCGTCAATTCACGGGCGAGCGTGAGTTGGCGATCACCGAGTATTTCGAGGACACCTCCAAGCATTTCCTTTAGCCGATGGGGTGCTTCATAAAAAATCAATGTTCCTTGCTCATAACGTAACGTCTCGAGTGCTTCACGCCGCTCTTTTTTCTTGCGTGGTAAAAAGCCGTAATATAAAAAACGTTCCGTCGGTAGACCTGACGCGACGAGGGCCGTCAATGCCGCATTCGCACCCGGTAAGACGACGACCGGAATGTCTGCTGCAATCGCGAGTCGGATTAAGTCGCTCCCCGGATCGGAAATCCCGGGCATTCCAGCGTCGGAGACGAGGGCGACCTGTTTCCCCGACAATAAGTCTTCGAGCAGCCGTTCACCGCTAACTTGCTTATTGTGTTCGTGATAACTGACGAGTTTCGTGTCGATTTCAAAGTGATTGCACAATTTCATCGTCTGGCGTGTGTCTTCTGCCGCGATGATATCGGCCTCTTGTAAGATGCGGACGGCTCGATACGTCATATCCTCTAAGTTCCCGATTGGCGTCGGTACGATATATAAGCCGTTCGTTTGATCCTTAAAACTGCTTGTTGCCTTCATGACGTCCCTCCTTGAATAAGCTGTTCTTTTTTTGCACGCGTCAATTGTTTGATCGCATACTCGCGTTTCAGCGCTTCCGATTTCGTCTCAAACGTCTCTGTGTACGCAAGGACGACCGGTAGCCGCGCCCGTGTGTACTTGGCACCCTGCCCCGTGTTGTGCGTCGCAACACGCTTCTCGACATCGACGGCATATCCCGTATACAGACTCCCATCGCGGCAACGCACGATATACACCGCATGCTTAGACATTCAGATGTTCCCGCATTTGTAAGGTATACGTGTCATCTTGCTCGTAGACGATGAACGGGGGTAACACCTTCAAGCCCGGTTTTGCATCCTTGATGCCTTCAATCAACAGCATATTCGCTTCTTTCCCTGCCTTCGGATAAATCAATTGCATCCGCTTCGGCTCAATCCGGTACTGACGCATCAGCGTCACGATGTCGAGTAGACGTTCCGGACGATGGACGAATGCCGTTTTCCCGCCTTGTTTAAGTAAGTCGGCGGCTGAACGAATGCAATCTTCAAGTGTACATAACACTTCATGCCGGGCAATCGTATAGTGTTCACTCTCATTTCGGTTCGATGATTCATGTGCTAAAAAATACGGCGGATTGCAGGTCACGACATCATAGGCACCGTATCCGAGTTGTTTCCCGGCCGTTTTGACATCCCCCTCAATCATTTGGAGCTGTCCCGCTTTTTCGTTCAACTCGATACTACGGCGTGCCATCTCGACGAGGCGCGGTTGAATTTCGAGTCCCGTGATCGTTCCGTTCGTCCGGTACGATAAAAAGAGCGGAATCGCACCGTTTCCGGCACACAAATCGACCAACTTACCTTGGCGGATCGGGACCCAGACGAATTGCGCGAGTAACGCGGCATCCAGTGAATACGAAAAGACGGTCGGACTTTGAATGATGCGACCGTCTCTTCCGAGGAGATGATCGAGTCGCTCATCTGGTAATAATTCAAGCATAGGTGTCTTCCTTTCTGAAAAAAAGACTGACTCCTAGGAAGTCAGCCTCTCAATGTTTCGTTAACATGGACAAGCAGAACAGGCAATCCCCGTCTTTACGGACTTGACCGTAGTGCAAGTTACAAATGTGGAATCCTTCTTGATAGAGGCGACCGAGGTTATCGTATCCGGCACCTACTAACGCTTCGGCTTCCGCTTCTTCTGTAATCGGTTGTTGTTCGTCTCGCTCCACCTTCTCACGCAGGTGATGATTTTCGAGGTAGAGGTGTTGATTTTCCTCCATCATGTAAGCAAGCTGATCTTTTAATACGCTCAGATGCTCAGTCAGCAAATGAATCTGTTGCTCGATCGCATCGACACGCGTAATGATTTCTTTTTTATCGACTCTCTCCACGCGTATGCACCCCGTCATTCTTTTGGTCGTTTTTGTTTTACGGCACCGACGGATAACAATTCTTCCATCGAATAAGTCAGAACGCGGGAACGGTCTTTCAGTTCAATTTGAACTACTTGATCGAGGATGTTCAATCCGACGACACGACCTTCGCCTTCTGGTACAGTCAGACGTTTTCCGTAATCCGGTAGATCACGTCGCATTTCTTCATACGTATCGTTCTCGTATTTCAAACAGCACATTAAACGGCCACAGACCCCGGAAATCTTCGTTGGGTTCAGTGATAAGTTTTGATCTTTCGCCATCTTGATTGAGACCGGCTCAAATTCACCTAAGAACGATGAACAACAAAGGACACGGCCGCACGGACCGATTCCACCGAGCAATTTCGCTTCATCACGAACTCCGATTTGGCGCAACTCAATCCGTGTCCGGAAGACTGCTGCTAAATCTTTAACGAGTTCCCGGAAGTCGACGCGACCTTCCGCTGTGAAGTAAAAGATGACTTTATTACGATCAAACGTATATTCGACGTCCACGAGTTTCATATCGAGCTTATGTTCGCGAATCTTTTCGACACACACTGCATGTGCATCAAGTGCTGCTACTTTATTTTCACGGACGATCATTGCATCTTTATCATCAGCAATCCGAAGAATTGATTTTAATGGTAAGACCACATCTTCCTCGTCCATTTGTTTATCGGCGATTACCACTTCGCCATATTCAATGCCCCGTACTGTCTCCACGATGACGGCTTGTCCTCGTGATAATGACTCTTGTCCAGGTGCAAAATAATAAATTTTGCCCGCTTCTTTAAAGCGAACGCCTACTACTTCTAGCATATCGCTCTACCCTTTCTGTAAGTCAAACATGAGACGCTCAACTGTTAATTGAGGATTAACATTCGCTTCGACCCGTTTGACGGCTGCAAGTACTGCCTGCAACCAGCGGGTGATCGTCGCCTGACTCTTTCCACCCATCTGCTCAAGTAATGGTCGGCTATTCGTATACGTAATGATCTCCCATGATGGATTCAACTTCAGATGCAAGGCATCTTCGAAGAAACATGTCACGAGTTCTAGACCAATCCGGACGTCTTGCCGATTCTTAAATTGATTAATCCACTTCTCTTGAACGAACAAAGGCAAATCTGCCGGACGATTCGCTAATTCCTCCATCAATTGTAACACTGACGCTCGCGCATTTACAAACCAGTCTTCGATTAAGGCTTGCTCCGCATCATCAATTTTTGAGTAGACGCGAGCTGCAAGTTGGGTTAACTCCGCATCTCGGGACGTTTTATCCGATAAAACTTGTCCAATCATCACACGATCGGCCGGTCGAAAACTTAACAGTTGTCCACGAGAACGAATCGTCGGTAATAACAGTTGCGGTTGATTCGTTAGTAGAATCGCTACTTTTCCTTCGCCCGGTTCTTCGAAGAACTTCAATAAACTATTCGCTGCTTGCGGAGTCATCCGGTGCGCTTGCGTCACGACATAGATTTGCCGATCCCCTTCTAACCCCCGAAGTGACAAGTCATGCATCAATTGCTGGATTTGTTCTTTTTTGATGGTTGCCCCATCTGGCTCAATCTGGTAGTAATCGACAAGGTTTCCGCTATCCATCCGTCGACAGCTTCGGCATTCATTACACGGCTCTACTTGATCTTTCCGCTCACAAAATAAACTCTTGGCGAACAATTGAGCCGCTTCCAAAAGAAGCGGCTCATAGTCTCCCGTAAAGATATAAGCATGATTGATTCGATTTGCTCGTAAAGAATTTTGAAGAATCGTCGAGATGACAGATTGTGTTTGTTCGAGCTCATGAAATGTCCGCATCAGAACTGATGAAACCCTTCAATCGGCAAGACAAAGACTGTCGCGCCTCCGACTTGAACTTCAACCGGATAGGGAATATACGAGTCGGCGTGTCCTCCCATTGGTGAGATCGGCGAGACCATTTGATCGCGGCTCGAACAATTTTTCTTGATCAAACGCATCAAATCGTCAACACGTTCACTTTGAACCCCAATCATGAATGTCGTGTTACCTTCTTTTAAAAAGCCGCCCGTCGTCGCAAGTTTGGTTGCCCGAAAATCATTTTCAACAAGCGCTTCTGCTAAACGTAAGCTATCTTTATCTTGAACAATCGTAATGACCATTTTCATGATAATCTCTCCCTTTTCTTCAAATAGGCTAACACATCTTCTAACAATAGCGACTGGACCGCTTCAATCGATTGATTGGCGTCAATCAATCGAATGCGTTCCGGTTCTGACGCGGCTAATGATAAAAAGCCATGATAGACACGCTCTCTGAATGCATCATCACGTTGCTCGATCCGGTCAAGCGCCCCTCGTTCAATCATTCGTCTTTTCGAGTCCATGACCGTCAAGTCAAACAAGTACGTTCGATCAGGGGTTAATCCTCCTGTTGCTTGCTGATTGACGTTACGGATCTGTTCAATTGAATACCCGAGTCCATATCCTTGATACGCAATCGAGGCATCAACGAAACGATCACATAAAACGACAGTCCCAGCTGTAAGTGACGGACGAATCAATTCATTGACGTGCTGCGCCCGTGACGCCGCATACAATAAAATTTCTGTCATTTCATCCATCTCCGTGAAATCTGGATTCAGAATCAACGAACGGATTTCATTCCCAACGCGTGTGCCGCCTGGCTCTCGTGTCATGATGACCTGATAACCCTCTTTTTTTAATGCTTCTGCCATCAATTGAAGCTGTGTCGTTTTTCCTGCGCCATCTGGTCCTTCGACTGTAATAAACGTTCCCTTCATTCAACAAACCCTTCCTCTATGACACGCAACGTACCTTCTTGCAAAGACTCTCCACCCTGAAGATGGACGGATGCGGCTATATGATGCTCAATACATACTATCTGTTCTTTTGTCACACGCTCTCCTCGCAACAAGACTGGAATACCTGGCGGATATGGAATAATCGTTTCAAGTGCAATCTGACCAATCGTTTCACGAAGCGGAAGAATCCGATATTCCCTCTCCTCTAACTGATCCAGTGGGCAAGCGAGTGAAGATACTTTTATTTTACCCATAATTGATTGCTCGATATACCTTTTTGAGGGAATTCCTTTCATTTTCAACTTTTCAATCGCATCTTTTACCTGTCTTAACCACTGAGTTCGGACAGTTTCCGATAATTTGTGAAGAGGTAAAATGCAGACGACAAATGAAGCTAAAGCAAACTCTGCATCTATTTTTTCATTGGCTAATGCATCGAGTAACTGTTCTCCGGAATAGTCCTCATAGGAAAGAATCACGCGTGACCAATCATCAAAAGTAAAAGCATGCATTCCATCTAGTCCGTCGAGTTCGTCTTTGAACAGTTGATGACTGTTCCGGACCTCTTCCATTTCATCAATCGTCCACTGCTGTCGATAGTATCGAGCATAATCGAGCGAAGCCATGATGAGATACGAAGGGCTTGATGTTTGAAACGACTGGAGTGCATGGTGGAGCTTACGACGTTGTACGTCCGTTAATCGCTCATGAATCCAAGCCCCCATCGTTAATGCCGGTAACGTCTTATGAGCAGATTGGACGACAGCTGTAGCACCCTGTTCAAAAGCTGAACGGATTCCAACTGCTTCTCCAAAATGTGCACCATGTGCCTCATCAACTAATAATGGTATTTTAAAACGTGCTGTCACTGCTACGATTTCTTCGATAGCTGCTGTTTCTCCATAGTAACTCGGTGAAGTTAAAAATACCGCGACTCCACCCGGATACGATGTTAACGCTTCCTTTAATGTTTCACGTGAAACATTGCCGGCGATTTGTGTTTCTTCATCATACTCAGGGCTCATGAAGATTGGAGACAATCCTAACCATTCGAGTGCATTAAAAATCGACTTATGTGAATTTCTCTGAACGTAGACGCGATCTCCTCGTTTAGTCACAGCCGCAAGCATTGCCCAGTTACCACTTGTTGAACCATTGATTAAAAAATGACTATCTTCCGAATCATAGACTTCACGCAACAATACTTTTGCTTCTAGAATCGCTTCTGTCGGATGGTGAAAATCATCTAAGCCAGCTAGTTCTGTTTTATCCCATTCCAAAAAACTAGGTAGACCTAATACGATTGATCCATTTTTATGACCAGGAACGTGCCAAGATGTTGCCTTACGTTCGACATGTCGCTTAAGTGCCTCAATGATTGGAAGCTGACTTTTCATGAAATACACCTCTTGTTTTTAAAATACAAAAGACCGACCTGCAAGATGCAGATCGGTCCTTTTCAATTGCCTGGCAACGTCCTATCCTCACAGGGGGAAGCCCCCAACTACTTTCGGCGTTCAAGTGCTTAACTTCCGTGTTCGGCAT
>NZ_JACSMM010000015.1:0-27040 GCF_018618655.1 Exiguobacterium sp. s95
TGAATAGATACAGTATATCGATATCTCTGAACACAAAAAACCCCGAATGGGGTCTTTTATCAAGTGTCCACCATTTAGGGTTCAGTTCACTATACGGAGTCATCGGCGTTTTCTATACATATTTTCTGAACATGGCGACCAAGTGCGTAGATGAAGCAACTCCCCCGCCTGAAAAAAGCACATGTGCGAAAGCGTGATTCCTTTTTAAGTCCGTTCTTTTTTGATCAACGAATGGGCGCACGTTCGTATTGCTTCGGAAGGATGACCTCATCATGGAGTTCTGCCGCTGCATGATGAACCCAGTACGGTTGCCGTAAGAGTTCACGTGCGAGTAATACGACATCAGCACGTTGACTCCGTAAAATCTCTTCTGCCATCGTTGCTGTCGTAATTAATCCAACTGCCCCTGTCTTGATTCCTGTCGCTTGCTTGAGCTCTGCAGCATAGGGAACTTGATAACCAGGGTATACGTCTGGAATTGCATTAGCGACGACGGCACCGGAGCTACAATCGAGTAAATCGATACCTCGTTCTACTAATGCTTGCGCGAGTGGAATATAGTCCGTCGCTGTCATCCCACCCGGTGCGTGATCAGCTGCTGAAATCCGGACCCAGAGTGAGATATCCGATTTTGCTTGAATACCTTCGGTGATTTCAAGTAAGAAACGCATCCGGTTTTCAAGCGATCCGCCATACTGATCGTTTCGCTCATTTGATAACGGTGATAAAAATGTATTGATTAGATAGCCATGTGCCCCATGTAATTCAATGAAATCGTACCCTGCTTGTTCAACGCGTAATGCTGCATCGATAAATTGTTGCTGAATTTTTTTTATGTCTTCTATAGATAACTCGGCTGGACTTCCATATGAATCATCAAAGGCAATCGGACTCGGTGCGACAGGCGGACGTGCTGTCGTACTTTTCCGTCCCGCATGTGCTAGTTGTACGCCAACTTTCGCCCCCGCTGCTTGTACTTGCTCCGCAATCCGTCGTAAGCCTTCAATTTGCGAATCTGACCAAATTCCTAAATCGCCTGCTGAAATCCGTCCGTCAGGTGTCACAGCTGTCGCTTCTAACATGACACCTCCTACACCCCCTACTGCGCGGGACGCGTAATGTGTCACGTGCCAATCCGTCACCTTACCGTCTTCTTTCGCGCTATACATACACATCGGTGCCATGATGACACGATTACGAAACGTCACATTCCCAATTTCGATTGCTTCGAATAACTTTGCCTTCATTTTATTCTCCCCCTACCGCTGATTATAATTTTGGTCGATAAAACGAACGGTTGTCGAGTGCAAACGAACGTTCAGAGAATTGTCCTGGTTCCACGTATTCAAGAAGACGATCCATCATCGTCATTCGTGCATCCAAATTATCAATTAAAAATAACACTTCTGCTTCGCGCATTTGAGGTGCTACTGCCGATCCCCACTCAGGACGACCGTGATGACTGAGCACTAGATGTTGTAAGACCGTCAACACTTCAGCATCAATCTCGAGTTCTGCTCCGACTTTTTCAAGTTCTGCGACCATTAATGAAATATGACCGACAAGTTTTCCAGGAAGCGTATACTCTGGCGTGACAGGATCTGATAACTCTTTTATTTTTGCATAATCATGTAACACGACACCTGCTACGAGTAGATCGCGATTCAATGTCGGATAGAGTTTCGCGATTTGATCGGCAAGCTTCAGCATCGACAGTACGTGGTACGATAACCCTGAATAGAACGCATGGTGGTTCTTAACAGCCGCCGGATGCGTAAAGTAGGCATTAAAGTTTTTAGTGACAAGGTGTTTGACGATTTTTTTCATATCCGCTTGTTGAATCGACTCGATGTACTGGAGTACTTCTGTTTCGATTTGTTCCCGCGGGAGTGGTGCTGCCTGAATGTACTCTTCAACATTGGTCTCATCGAGTACCGTAATTTGTTTTAGTTTCAACTGTGTCCGGCCGCGATAATCCATCACTTCACCTGCCGCATGGACGATGAACTTAGGTGCATACTTTTCGACATCACTCGTATCCCACATCTTCGTCTCAATTTCACCTGTCTTATCTGCTAAAATCAATGTGAGATATGGTTTTCCGTTCGCCGCGATGCCTTTCATCGACTGCTTAATCATCACACGTTGATCAAGCATTTCTCCAACTGCCAGTTGTCCAATACCTTTCATTTCACAACACGTCCTTTATTTTAGAAGTTAATCGTATCTTTAATATTTTTCATTATGCTTACTGCAATTCACTTATTTATTCTACTATATGGGAGCCTTAAACATGAAATTCGATTCGCACTTTAACTGGTACCGCTACATGACTGTATCAGACTACGACCAACAACTAAATAACGAAGAGACCGTCAGTCCCTCAAAAATTGAGTGGGTTCGTCAACTTCGTACAAAAGATGTCAACTTTACCCGAGCAGAACTCGGTGTCTTATACGGTTCAATCGTGACTTGGCAAAATCCTGATGATAAAAGCGACCGTCGCTTCATCTGCTATTACATCACGCCTACTGAACTCATCACGATCGGACTCTCTGAACATATTATGTCACTGACTGCACCGTTTGACTCAAAAACAGCTTTTGATGCCTTTTATGCGATTCTTTCGTTACAAATGAATACGTACTTTTCAGGCATCGATGACTTTGAAACGGAACTCTTTTCTCGACAAGATGAACTCCGGGGCAACATCAATGAGAATTCACTCGATAGCATCTTTGCCTTACGCGATACAATTGAGAACTGGTCCGACTTAATCGTCCCTTTTCAAGAATTGATTCTTGCAGGCCAAGAAGCCTTCGTCGCAGTCACTGATTTTGAACAACATCTTCCGTTTCGCCTTGCCAAACGACGTGTCGAGCGTTTATTGATGTTGATTGAACACTATCAAAAAGATATTGAGGTTCTGCTCGATTTATCGACGACCGTCTCGAACTTCAGGGGAAACGAAATCATGAAGGCCCTGACGATCTTCACGGCTGTCGCGACCCCGATGATGGCCCTCGGCGCGATTTGGGGCATGAACTTCAAGAACATGCCCGAACTTGACTGGAAATACGGTTACGCAGGTGCACTTACCCTGATCGTGATTACGACCGGTGGAATCTTTTATTGGATGAAATGGCGTGGATGGCTCGGAGCACTCGTTCGCATGCCTAAAAAACGGACAAAAAAATAGATATAAGAACATAAGTTCGTTATACTTAGTTTATCATATTTAGTTGGAGGAGGTGACTTTTGATGGGACGAAAAATCATTCATATCGATATGGACGCTTTTTACGCTTCTGTCGAACAACGCGATCGCCCTCACTTAAAGGGTGTTCCTGTCATCGTCGGTGGCCCTCCTCATGCACGTGGAGTCGTCGCGACGTGTTCCTATGAAGCACGGAAGTACGGTGTCCACAGCGCGATGCCATCTCGTCGTGCCTTTCAGCTCTGTCCGCGTGCCGTCTTCATCCGTCCCCGATTCGACGTCTATCGTGCAGTTAGTGCGCAAATCATGGAACTGTTTCTTGAAGTCACACCGCTTGTCGAACCATTATCACTCGATGAAGCGTACCTCGATGTGACGGAGAATAATTTAAATATGACGAGTGCGACCCACATCGCAGAGTATATCCTTGCTGAAATCAAACGCCGGACGGACTTGACGGCATCCGCTGGTGTCTCGAATTCGAAGCTCGTCGCAAAGATTGCTTCCGGTTATCAAAAACCGAACGGCTTAACCGTTCTCCCACCTGAGGAGGTACTTCCCTTTTTGTCTTCTTTACAAATCGGTGACTTGCATGGTGTTGGGAAAGTCACCGAGCAGACGCTTCGAAAACATGGATTTGAGACCGTCGCTGATATCCAACAGTCACCGGTCGAAGAACTCCACGGGTTACTCGGTCGGGACCGTGGAACAGAATTGTATACGATGGCCCACGGTGAAGACGAACGGTTAGTCCGTCCCCACCGTGAGCGCAAATCGATTGGATCTGAAACGACCTTCGAAGAAGATACGGAAGATATTGATACGATTTTCGAAACCTTAAAGCGAGAGGCCCAATCTGTCGTCCGTAGTCTGCAACAAAAAGAACTCGTTTGTCGGACAGTCACCGTTAAGTGGAAAACAGAGACATTCCAATCACGTTCAAAACGTTTCACTTTTCTCGAAGAGACGAACGACGAAGATCGGTTACTCACGGTAACGACAAAATTATTTAATGAAATCGAATTCACGGGTCCGATTCGTTTAATCGGAATGAGTGTCAGTCATCTTGAAGTACCACCAAAGTCGAGACAATTAACGTGGCAAGATATTGACTCCTACTTGTAAAATGAATGACTATTCAGTACACTTGAATTAGTTATTTTACTAAAGGAGGAAGAGACATGCTCTATACACTTACTGTATTCGCGGACCGTGGAGAAACTTTACTCGATGATACGTTTGAATCACCTAACGATTCAGATGCAAGGGAGGAAGGGATCCGTCGTCTCAAAGAAGGAAAGTTCGAACATAAAGGCGCCCGCGTCACGCGTGCCGGTAAATTAATTCATTTCGAGCGTGCTTATTTACCTAAAATTGTGCCTGTTGCAGGCAGTTCAACATAAGTTCTTATTGAAATCAGAGTCATCTATGTACAAATTAAGAGGAACGCGACGAAAAAGAAAGAATCTTCTATTGTCTAATGCCACTTTGTCTACACACCGAGAGCCCCGGACATTGTCCGAGGCTCTGTTTACATCTTATTGCACGTCGTCTTGATTTTGCTCCATCATTGGCGCATAAAGTTCTTCGAGCGGCTTCATGATGATTTGAGTAACTTCCGTCAACATCGTATGCATCCGTTGTTCTTCTTGCATCAATTGACTGATGAGTGGATTGTTTTGAACTTCCAACATTTTTGCTTGAGCTGAAGCCATATCGTCAGGTGTGATTTCTTCACCTTCCATTTGCTTTTGTTGAAGCTCAAGTTGAACGTTACGGAATGAAGCAAACAGTTCATTCGATGCTGGATCAGCGTTCACTTGTGTGTATAAATCTTGTAATGTTGTGTACTCCGGAGTTTCTCGCAGTGCACGTTCGAGCGTATAGGCGTGGTCATACAAATTTGTTTCAGACATATTAAAACCCTCCAATTTAGTTAAGCAATCACGATGATTGCTTGTATCATCCCAATTAAACCACCTAACAGTCCTCCAAGCCAAGTGATAGCCCGGAATTCCTTCCGAGAAATCGATAAGACGATTTCTTCGAGATACTGTGTATCGAGTAGGTCGACCTCATCACGCACAATCGATTCGACGTCGAGTGTCGTCATGATTCGTTCTGCGTGTTTCACCGCTTGGTCAATCAACCGGTCGACAATCACCGGAACGAACTCGGTCCGCACTTTCTCATCAAACCGGCCGAGATAATGGTGTAATGGCTTATCCAACGTTTCTGTTAGTGGAATCCGGTTGATGATTTCCGATTTGACGCGTTCGATGACTTGTTTCTCTAACTCTTCATCAAGGAGTGTATGAATCGGACGTTCCATCACTTGTTCGATTTCTTTCTCGACCATTTCAGTAATGAACTGACGCGTCGACTCTCCTTGTAATACCCGTTTGATTTCAGGTTGAATCATCTCCACCAAATTGATATTCGCAAGTAACATCCCGAACATTCCGCCTCCAAGTTTTCCTTGGATGAATCCGGCGGCCGTCTCCTCTAATTTCATCTTCCCTTCTGGACTATCAAAATAAACATCCGTTTGTTTTAACAATGCATCTACGACGTCAGGGATTGCTTCCTTGACTTTTAAGACTCCGCCTTCGCCGATGACTTCTTGAATCGTTGAGTTTTTCAGATGAATCACGCCGTCCATCAATTCATGTTCAAGCGTCTGTTCGATTTTTTTTCGCAATTGTTCTTCCGGTTGATTGACGAAGCGGCCGATCACTTCTCGAATCGTGACGGTTGAGTGTACCCATTTCATGAGTTCGGTCGTGACAAGATTTGTAACGGCCTCGTGCATCGCAGGTTGTCGAAGGCGTTTCCCGATTCCTTCAGGGGTCACTAAATGTTTGACAACGGTCCGTCCGAGATTGGCTGCTAGTTCATCGCGCCGTTTCGGAATTAGACCTGGTGTAAAAGGAATCCGGTACTTTCCGATATATTTTGCTTCTAGCGGTCGAAATAACATACGAATCGCAAGATGGTTCGTGACTGCACCGATTGTTGCACCTAATACAATCATTCCGATGATTTTTAAGATGGTCATGAATTCGATTTGCATAGCTCATCGTTCCTTCCGAATTTAGTATTGTGGTAAAGTCTGAGTATCACTTTTTATGTAGGAGAGATGTAACGTGCTACAGCAATTGATTTCCTTATTCAAAGATCAGTTATCGACAGACCCCACGGTATATTGCATGGATAATTATAGCGTATATCAGTTAGCGGATGGGCTTCGTTTCGGAATCGAAAGTTCCGCGTTGTCCGGGCGTGAAATCGACTTATTGAATTTAATCGCAGAACGCGTCGTCGTTTCAGCATCAACCGATACAACTTACTGGCATCAGCGTCTGGAATTATCGAGCGCCGTCGAGCACGAACCCTTCCGGATGACCCATTTCTTATTCAATCAACTCGATGATCGGACGACTGAAGATCTCGAACAGCTATTGACTTCTTTTTTCGACTCCTCGAGCATCTTTGTCCCCTTGACGACGACTCGACTGCTTGTCATTGAACGAGATGAGTTAGTGAGCGAACATGATTTAAATGACTTATTCACAGCTTTACAATCTGATTTTCTAACAGATGGAAAAGTATTAATCGGTCAACGCCGAATAAATGGAGATATCGCAGTCCAGTTCCGTCTAGAACAAGCAGCCCTTAACCTGCTTCCGTTCCGTGTCGAACGTTTCTTACCTGCCCTCACACGACTCGCTCTTTTATCGGAAACGGTCCGTGACGAGCTGACAGATCGCTTCATTGCACCACTCGAACCTGAATCGCGTGAGACGATTGATGCTTTCTGTCGTGCCAATCTGAATGTATCGTTGACAGCAAAACACTTATTTCTTCATCGTAACAGCCTTCAGTACCGACTTGACCGGTTGACAGAACAGACAGAAATCGATATTCGATCGTTTGAAGGTGCCGCCTTTTTATATACCTTGTTACTTCTAGCATAGTGCCCAAATGAAAACGGTTGCATTTCGTCATGTTGTCCATGTTCAGTTGATCCCTTTTCTTCTATACTAAGGATTGTAAGCGTTACATTACCCGATCACACTACTAGGAGGATATACACATGGCAGATATTCGTCTTGAACATATTGACAAAATTTATTCCGGCTCAGCAAAGGCCGTTGACGACTTTAACCTTCACATCCAAGACAAAGAATTCATCGTTTTCGTCGGACCATCAGGTTGTGGTAAATCAACGACACTTCGGATGATCGCTGGACTCGAAGAAATCTCAGGCGGAGATTTCATCATCGACGGTAAACGGATGAATGACGTCGCACCGAAAGACCGTGATATCGCAATGGTCTTTCAAAACTACGCACTCTACCCGCACATGAACGTGTTTGATAACATGGCATTCGGACTCAAGCTACGTAAGTTCCCGAAAGACGAAATCAAACAGCGCGTCGACAATGCGGCACGTATCCTTGGTCTGGAAGAGTACCTCGAGCGGAAACCAAAAGCATTATCAGGTGGACAGCGTCAACGTGTTGCAATCGGTCGTGCCATCGTTCGTGATGCAAAAGTCTTCTTGATGGATGAACCCCTCTCGAACTTGGATGCAAAACTCCGTGTTCAAATGCGTAAAGAAATCATCCAACTTCATAAACGTCTCGAAACAACGACGATTTATGTTACCCATGACCAAACAGAAGCAATGACGCTTGCGACGCGTATCGTCATCATGAAAGCAGGTCTCATTCAGCAGGTCGGTTCTCCTAAAGAAGTATACGATCACCCGGACAACATGTTCGTCGCCGGATTCATCGGATCCCCTTCGATGAACTTCCTAACAGGCAAACTGGCTGACGATGGACTTTTCCACGTCACAGGGACAGAAGAGAAGTTCGAAGTCCCTGAAGGCAAAATGAAAGTTCTCCGTGAACGCGGCTATACGAGCAAAGACCTCGTCCTCGGAATCCGTCCGGAAGACATTCATGCTGAATTGATTTATCAAGACACAAAAACAGCACACCGTTTCCCGGCACACATCGAAGTTTCCGAATTGATGGGTGCAGAATCGTATCTCTATTCCAAGGTAGGTAATCAAGCCTTCACAGCTCGTGTCGACTCACGCTCACACGTCGAGATGGGATCAGATCTCGACCTCTTCTTCGACATGACAAAAGCGCATTTCTTCGACGCTGCAACTGAAGCGACAATTCGTTAATTTCAACTGAATGTTTACTTTTCTAAGACTGTCCATTCGTGGGCAGTCTTTTTTATTGACAGACGTTCTTGTAACTTTGTATGATACTGCTTGTAGTCTTAAATTAATCCTATTCGAAAACTAGGAATTGAAATCATTTATTTTTAAAGGAGAGAGCGCTATGAAACACGGACTAAAGCTAGCAGTAGCAGCACTATCAACGGCGGGGGTGTTAGCAGCGTGCGGCGCTTCTAATGAAGAAGCAAGCAAAGACAGTAAGATGATTACGGTTGGTACTGAAGCGACATACCCACCATTTACGTATAAAGAAAAAGGCGAACTGACTGGTTATGACATCGATGTCATGAATGAAGTCGCTAAACGCGCCGGCTATAAAGTCGACTATAAAGCAATGGACTTTAAAGGATTGATTCCAGCACTTGATTCAGAACGTATCGATGTCATCGCGAACCAAATGGGTATCACGGATGAGCGGAAAGAAAAGTATGCATTTTCTGATGCATATACGGTATCCGGATCAACAATCATCGTCAATGAAAAAACGGACGACATCAAAACACTTGATGATTTAAAAGGTAAAGTCGTTGGTTCGACACAAGGTTCGCTTTATGCAAAGACAGCAGAAGATGCTGGCGCAAAAGTGAAGTATTATAAAGGTGCAAACCAAGTTTTAAAAGATCTTGAAGCAGGACGTGTTGATGCTGCGATGAACGATCGCTTGTTCGTTTTGACTGAACTCAAAAAAGCCGGTTATAAAGTGAAAGCAGTCGGAGAAACATTTGATAAAAATGAGTCTGGTTTCATGATGGCAAAAGATAGCAAGTATGCAGAGGACTTCAATGAAGCACTTGCAGAAATGAAAAAAGACGGTACACTTGCAGACATCGGTAAGAAATACTTTGACGAGGATATCAGTCAGTGACGGAATTGTTCACGATCGTTCGCGATAATGCGAACGTCTACGGAGAGGCGATTGGCATTACACTTCTTGCAAGTGGACTTGCCATCGTCTTTGCGCTTTTCCTCGGGTTGATTCTTGCCGTCATGCGTGACAGCCGCTTCACCGTCTTTAGCGGTTTCGCTCGATTGTATGTCTCGTTCTTCCGCGGAACACCTTTACTGTTACAGATTTTGATTTTATATAATGGTCTTGTCGCATTACAACTGACGGGCTTTCAGGCACTCGCTTTTGGATTATCACTGCACTTTTCCGCTTATATTTCGGAATCGTTCCGTGCCGCCATCGCTTCTGTCGATCGCGGGCAATGGGAAGCAGCTGATTCGCTCGGAATCCCGCGTCGGAAAACGTTCAAGGACGTCATCCTTCCTCAAGCATTATCACGCGCCATTCCGCCACTGTCGAATTCTGTCATCGATATCATTAAATCGACGTCACTCGGTACGCTTGTCGCTGTCGAAGAGTTAACGTATGTCTCGGATCAAATTTCTGCTACGACCTATCTCGTCATGCCACTTCTGCTGTTCTCAGCAGCGATTTACTGGATCATGTCGACGCTCGTACAGATGGTTCAACACCGCTTAGAAGTTCGCTTTAGCATCCCGAATTAAATGAAACCAACTTGGAATGGTCAGCACATTCCAAGTATTTTTTTGTTCTTTTTAAGGTTTAACACTAGGCAACACGGGAATAATCAAGTATACTAATAAAAAATCAGAATTATCTGATAACTTTAAAAGGAGCGTGGCCAAGATGAAACAAGTAATTGAAGCTTTCCGTAGACAAGATGCAGAACAGCGGATTCCAGTGCTACGCCTCGAGATTGATTATGAGCTCAGCACACTCTTTGATGCTATCCAAGTCAGTGACCAAGCTGCCGTAGTTGCCAGTAAAGAACGTCTAGATAAATACCGCCAGGAGATGCTTCGCCTAGAAGCGTGACCCTATAGATACCCATCTCAAATCCCCCTTGAGATGGGCTTTTTGTGCAAAAAAAATAGCCCGAAGGCTATTTTTAGGCTATGGCCAAACTCTAATGAAGGATTTATACCGATATGATCGTGTGTAACGCTTCCCTGTCTCGCCTCGTCTCAAAAGCGTCACTTTTCCGTTGACTCCTACGGGGAAAAGTGCGTTTTTAACGCACTGTCAGAGGTAGGCAAGACCCTGCTCGTTATCCGCTAGGATCAAGGAGCAACGGCTTGCCTCTCGCCCGAGGAATGCAACGGAACAGGGATAAGCTTTTATCTCACCCTATGTTACTTCGGCTAGACGCTGAAAATAGCCCGAAGGCTATTTTTTTAATCGACGTCACGTCCGCGAGACGCTTTCAAAATTTCGAACCACTGTTCACGTGACAATGTCAAACGCGTCGCATTGACCGCGGATTCAATCCGTTTGATTTTCCCTGAACCGACAATCGGCATGATGCGTGCCGGATGTTTCAAGAGCCACGCATAGGCGACTTCATCAATATCTGTCGCTCCGATTTGTTGTCCGATTTCTTCAAGCTTATCTCGTAAGACGCGATATTCTTCTTCTTTGAATAACCGTCCACCGGCGAGCGGACTCCATGCCATGACCGGCATCTCGTTTTCATGGCAAAGATCCACCGATCCATCTTCGAAATGTTTCAGTTCAGCAACTGAGAGTTCCAATTGATTCGTCACGAGCATGAACGGTAGACGTGATTGAATTAAACTTTGTTGAGCTGGCGTATGATTCGATAAACCGAACGTCCGAACTTTACCGGACTCTTTTAATTCAACAAACGCTTCGGCAATTTCGTTCGGGTCCATCAATGGATCCGGTCGGTGAATCAATAACGTATCAATGTATTCGACACCAAGTTCCTTTAATGAACGTGTCGCATTTTCAATGATATGTTCTTTTGTTGTATCGTAAAATGAAAGGTTTTGATCGGAATAGTAGTTCCCTTTCATCTTGATCCCCGTTTTCGTCACAATCTCCATTCGTTCACGTAATTCTGGTTTTAAGGCCAACGCTTCTCCGAACAAACCTTCATTCGTATAATCCCCGTAAATGTCCGCATGATCAAACGTCGTGATCCCAAGCGCTAAACATTGCTCAATCAAAGCAAGACGTTCTTCTGCTGTCATGTTCCACTCATTTAATCGCCATAATCCATGAATCACACGCGAAAATGACAATTCTTCTGTTAGTTGAATTCGTTCCATTCCAATTCATCCTTTCGATCTCGTACTTTTTCTGTCCCATTTAACTCTACAGGAAGTTGGTAACGGTTGCACGGATTTCGCTTTTCACAAAAAGGCACGAGATACCTGTCCGGTACTCGTGCCTTGATAATCATTTAGTCAACGGTCTTACTGAATTTGTTCCACTTCTTGCATCACTTCATCTTCAATCAGTTGACGTTTACGTGTCGTATCCGCCGCATCCGGTGAAGTTACACTGAAGTAAAACTTGATTTTCGGTTCCGTTCCTGATGGGCGGAGGCAGAACCATGAACCATCCTCAAGCGTGAACTTCAGCACGTTCGATTTCGGAAGATTGATTGGCGATGGTTTGTGTTGAATCAAGTCGTGCGCCATGCTCGCATCGTAATCTTCGAACAAGACCACTTTCTCTCCCGCCACTTGTTTGGGTGGGTTTTCACGGAACGTGTTCATGATTCGTCCAATTTGTTCCACTCCGTCCTTTCCTTTTAACGTCAGTGAACGTAACGACTCTTCGAAGTAACCGAACTGTTCGTAAATGGCTTGTAATGCCTCATACAACGTCCGTCCTTCTTTCTTATGGTACGCTGCCATCTCTGCTGCGAGTAAGCACGCCTGGACAGCATCCTTGTCGCGACAAAAATCGCCGATCAAATAACCGTAACTTTCTTCATAACCGAACAGGTATTCATATTCACCTGACGCATTATATTGTTTAATTTTTTCACCGATGAATTTAAAGCCCGTTAATGTGTTTTCGACATGCAGATTGTAATGACGGGCAATTAACGCACCGAGTTCTGATGTTACGATTGTTTTCGCGACAAAGCCGTTCGCCGGTAATGTACCTTGGGCTGATTTTTGCGACAGGATGTAGTCGAGTAACAATGCACCCGTTTGGTTTCCTGTCAGTACCGTCCATTCCCCACTTGCATCGCGCGTCGCTACACCGACGCGGTCTGCATCAGGATCTGTCGCGAGCAGTACATCCGCGTCGACCCGATTCCCGTATTCGATGGCAAGTTCAAACGCAGCGTGTTCTTCCGGGTTCGGTGACGAAACCGTTGGGAACGCCCCGTCCGGTTTTGCTTGTTCTTCAACGACCGTCACATTTTCAAAACCGTAGTTCTTTAGTCCGACAGTAACAGGAACAAGACCTGTTCCGTGAAGTGGCGTGAACACAATTTTTAATGAATCTTGCAACTCGTCTTGAATCGCCGGTAAAACACGAATCGTTTTTAATTTTTCTTGATACGCATCATCGATTTGTTCTCCGACACGAACGATAAGTCCATTTGCCCGAAGGACTTCTTCTGCTTCTAACACGATCGATAGTTCATCTTCAACTTGATCGACATACGATACGAGTTCATCCGCTTCTTTTGGCGGCAATTGTCCACCGTCATTACCGTATACTTTGTAACCATTGTACTCAGGCGGGTTGTGGCTTGCCGTAATGACGATCCCCCCTGCAGCGCGAAGCTCACGTACAGCAAACGATAATTCTGGTGTCGGACGTAGTCCATCGAATAAATATGCTTTAATGCCATTGCTTGCAAGCGTTTTTGCTGCTTCTAAAGCAAACTCAGGCGAAAAGTGACGCGAGTCATGTGCAATGACGATTCCTTGCGTGACAGCTTCTTCCCCTGCCGCTTTAATAAAGTCTGCAAACCCTTGAGATGCTTTACGGACTGTGTAAACGTTCATCCGGTTCGTACCGACACCGATTTCTCCACGCATACCGCCAGTACCAAACTCAAGTTCTTTATAAAAAGCGTCCTCTGCCGCTTTATCATCTGCTGATAACGCGACGAGCTCTTCTTTCAATTCAGGCTCTAATTTTTCAAACTGATTCCACTTTTGATAGGTCTCTTTCCATGACATATTCATTCCACTCCTTTAATTTATCGAAGTCACACTTGCGATGAAGCGTCACCTTTCATATGATTAATCTAGAAAGGTCGAGGTGATTCAAATGTTTCCAACCATTCAAATGGCGGACTTACAACAACTCGTCCACTCGGATCAAATCCGTTGGTTCGATTGCCGCTACGATTTACGTGATCCGAATTATGGTCGTCTAGCTTTTGAGGACCAACATGTGCCTGGTGCACTGTATCTAGATTTAGCAAATGATTTATCAGGACCCGTATCCTCTACGGGCGGGCGTCATCCTTTACCGTCGAAAGAAAAATGGATTCAAACGCTAGAAGCGCACGGCATTAAAAATGATGACTTCGTCGTCTTATATGATGATGGTTTTCCTTATGCAGCACGCGCATGGTGGCTTTTCAAATGGGCCGGTCATGAACGCGTCGTCGTACTCGAAGGCGGCCTCTCCTCTTACCTTGCGTTTGACTATCCGATGACACAAGATTTGGAATCCTTCGCGCCTTCTACATACGACGCTGAGTTCCAAGATGACATGCTCGTCGATTTTGAGACAGTCAAAGGACGTTCGACGGATACGCTACTCGTCGACTCTCGTTCCCCTGACAGATTCAAGGGTCAGAACGAAACGATTGATGCTGTAGCTGGTCACATTCCCGGTGCTGTCAATTGTTTCTTCGAAGAAGCGATTTCACCCGACGGAAGACTGAAAGATGCAGAAGATTTAAAGGAGCTTTATGCTCCGTTACTTGAAGAAGCATCTCCGATCCTCTATTGTGGTAGCGGTGTGACAGCTTGCGTCAACATACTCGCATTACACTCGCTCGGTAAAAATGATGTTCGGCTATACGCTGGTTCTTATAGCGACTGGATTAGTCAAACGAACGATATTTCATAATTTTTAAAAGCCTGATTAGATCAGGCTTTTTCTTATGATCAAACTTGAACCGGCTTGATGTTCCAAATCGCGTTCGCATATTCTTTAATCGTCCGGTCACTCGAGAAGACACCTGATTTTCCAATGTTCATAATAACCATCTGGTACCACTTCTCAGGGTTTTGATACGTCCGGTCGATTCGTTCTTGTGCCTGCTGATACGACTGGAAGTCTTTTAAAATCAAGTACTCATCGTTATACGTGATGAGCGAGTCATAAATCGCTTGAAACTCCCCAACCGGGAATAATGAACCATCAACTAAGCTATCGACGATTCTCCGTAACTCCGGTTGTGAACTGTATTGGTCGTATGCATTATAGCCACCGTACTTTTTATAGTTCATGACCTCTTGCGGTGTAAGTCCGAAAATAAAGATATTTGCATCCTCGACCTCGTCCCGAATCTCAATGTTCGCTCCGTCAAGTGTCCCGATTGTCAAGGCCCCGTTCATCATGAACTTCATGTTTCCTGTACCAGACGCTTCATAACTCGCCGTCGAGATCTGCTCACTGACATCACTCGCCGGGAAGATTTTTTCAGCAAGCGAAACACGATAGTTTTCTAAGAACACGACTTTCATGTAAGGGCTGACTTCCGCATCAGAATTAATCAATTTTGCGAGTGCATTGATGTAACGAATGACTTCTTTCGCATAATGATACCCCGGAGCTGCTTTTGCTCCGAAAATAAAGGTCCGTGGTGTCATCTTGAAGGATTTATCTTCTTTTAGACGGTAATACAACGAATGGATATGCAAAGCATTAAGTAACTGGCGTTTATAGGCATGGAGACGCTTGACTTGCACATCAAAAATCGAATATGGATCGACAGTAATGCCTGTCTCCGCTTCAATCAATCGAGCAAGTTCCTGTTTATTTTCAAGCTTAATTTGTTTGATATCCTGTTGGAGTTGACGATCTTCCGACCATTTCGTCAACTTTTGCAAGTCTGACGGATGATTGATCCAGCTATCTCCAATCGCTTCCGTCACACGGTTCGCGAGTTGCGGGTTCGATAACAAGAACCAGCGACGATGCGTAATCCCGTTCGTTTTATTGTTGAAACGAAGTGGGAACATCTCGTAAAACAGACGCATCTCCCGTTGTTTCAGGATTTCAGTATGAATCTGTGCGACGCCGTTCGTCGAATGTGTCCCGACAACTGCTAAGTTCGCCATGTTGATCCGTCCATCGGCGATGATGGCGATTTCTTGCATGTGTGAAGCAAGGTGTGGATAGTTATCAAGGACGTCCTGACAGAAGCGACGATTAATTTCCTCGATGATTTGATAAATCCGCGGTAATAAATTTCTAAATAAGTCGACCGGCCAGCGCTCGAGCGCTTCGGCGAGCAATGTATGGTTCGTAAACGACATGACACTCTTCGTGATGCGCCACGCTTCTTCCCACTCATAGCCTTCCTCATCAATTAGAATCCGCATCAGTTCTGGAATCGCGACGACTGGGTGTGTGTCGTTGATATGAATCGCGATTTGATTTCCGAGCTGTTTAAACGATGCATTTCGTTTTTTGTGAGACAAGAGAATACTCCGTAAGCCGGCGGCAACAAAGAAATATTGTTGCTTCAAACGTAGGACTTTCCCTTCGTACGTCGTATCGTCCGGATAAAGAAACTCTGAAATCGTTTGAATCGATTGTTTATGTGCAAGTAAATCTTTATAGTTCCCGCTGTGCTGGTGCAACAGTTCATCATCATCATATGGAGATTCTGCGCTCCAAAGACGCAAGTTATTGACGACACCATTTTGATAGCCGACGATTGGCATATCATACGGGACGGCCCGGACAATTTCAGCTGGTTCATGATGGACACGGTACCCGCCGTCTACTTCCTCGAGCCAGACGTGTCCACCGAACGGAATATCGACTGCCTTATCGGGACGACGTATCTCCCACATGTTTCCGTTTTTGAGCCAGTTATCCGGGAGTTCGACTTGATAGCCGTCGATGATTTTTTGTTTAAATAAACCATACTGGTATCGAATTCCGTTCCCGTGTCCAGGTAGACCGAGAGCTGCCAACGAGTCTAAGAAACATGCTGCTAATCGTCCGAGCCCTCCGTTACCAAGTCCTGGTTCCGGCTCTTCTTCCGTCAAGTCTGCTAGGTCGTAGCCAAGTTCCTCTAATCCCTCGCGAACTTCCTCGAGTACGTCTAAGCTCAGCAAGTTGTTGTACAGAAAACGTCCGAGCAAAAATTCGAGCGAGAAATAGTAGACTTGCTTACTCTTTTTATGGATATAGGTTTCCTTCGTGTGCATCCAATCTGATGTGACATATTCCCGGACCATGTAGGCGAGTGTTTGATACACATCATTCTCTGTTGCTTCACTCAGTGCTTTTCCGTGCATCGACACAAACCGCTCATTAAACCTCTTCTTGAACTTCTCTTTATCTTTAAACATGCCAAAACCTCATTTCTCTTAATCCCAATCAGTCAACAGATGGTGCGATGAGATGATAGAGTGCTAAATATTCATCGGCTGAGCGAATCCAGCTAAAATCTTCTTCCATTGCTGTCTCAATCAGATGCTTAAAGACTGGTTTATCTTGATAGGTATCAATCGTTCGCTTGATCGCGTCAAGGAAGTCATGTGCATTATAATTCGAGAACGAGAAGCCATTTCCCTCTAATGTAAATTGATTGAATGGTGTCACCGTGTCTCGCAAACCACCTGTTTCACGGACGACAGGTAAAGAACCATACTTCATCGAAATCAATTGACTGAGTCCACACGGTTCAAAGCGTGACGGCATCAAGAACGCGTCGCTCCCTGCATAAATACGTTGAGCGAGTCCGACGTCAAAGCCGATGTATGAAGCCACTTTATCCGGACGAATTGTTGTCGCATGGTGGAACAAGCCCTCGTATTCCGCCTCACCTGACCCGAGAATGATAAACTGCGCGTCGAGTTCGAATAAATCAGGTAAAATGTGCGCAAGTAAATCAATTCCTTTTTGGTCGACAAGACGCGACACGAATCCGAAAAGTGGAACATCCGGATTGACCGGTAAACCCAATTCTTTTTGCAATGCTTCTTTATTTACTGCTTTTCCTTCTTCAGCCGTCTCAACATCATAATTCTCGACAAGATGCTCGTCTGTTTCCGGATTGAATTGACGGTAGTCAATTCCGTTTAAAATCCCACGAACATCGACTGCCCGGTGTTGCAAGATGGATTCTAGACTCTCACCATAGTACGGGTCCATGATTTCATCCCGATACGATGGGCTGACCGTCGTAATTTGATTGGCGTGAACAAGTCCCGCTTTCATATAGTTGACGAGACCGTTATGCGCAAGTCCATCCATCGTAAAGTGTTCATGACTGAGGCCAAGTAAATCGCCAAGAACTTCTTCCGGGAAAATACCTTGGTACTGCAAATTATGAATCGTAAAGACCGTTTTGATGTCTTGATAACGCTCAAGGTGTTGGTAATGAATTCGTAAGAAAGCTGGAATGACACCGGTCTGCCAATCATGACAATGAATGACATCTGGTACTTCCGCACGATCAAGGTGTTGAATCATCTCGAGCACCGCCCGGGAAAAGTATGCGAAACGCTCCGCATCGTCGTAATGACCATAAATAATCCCATCTCGATTAAAGTAATATTCATTATCGATGAAATAAAATGTGACACCATCCTGTTTCAGACGTAGGACGGCACCAAACTGTTGCCGCCAGCCGACGGGTACGATGAAATCGAATAAAAATTCCATTTCCGACTTGAACTGTTCTTTAATTTGACCATAGTTCGGTAAGACAACGGATACTTCCGCACCCTCTTCAGCAAGCGCTAAAGGGAGCGAGCCGACGACGTCAGCTAGCCCCCCCGTCTTGATGAAGGGTGTCGCTTCTGTGGCAGCAAACCATACCTTCATGATGACATCCCCTTTAAACGATTGTTTGTTTTTTGATGACGATCGGTTCTTCCGCCGTTCCACGAATCACTTGTCCACGTTTGACAGTGACTTCTTTATCGAGAATCGCGTATTCGACGACTGCACCTTCTTCGATGACCGATTTTTGCATGATGATTGAATTTTTAACACGAGCATGTTTCCCGACTTTCACACCCCGGAATAAGATGCTGTCTTTCGCTGTTCCTTCTAATTTACATCCATTCGCGACGAGCGAGTTCTTGATCGTCGAGCCTGGGAGATAACGTGTCGGTGGTTCATGCTTAATCTTCGTGTAGACATGTTGGAAATCATTGATTGCTCCCCACTGCTCGAGCAATAGCATGCTCTCACGGTAATACGAGCGTAGTGAGTGGATGACTTGTGATGTGCCCTGATACTCGTACCCATGAACATGCAGACGGTTCAACTGCGAGCGAATGATGCTTTGAAGCAAATCATATTCGCCACGACCGACTGCTTCGTCAACGAGACGGACGAACAGGTTTTTCGATAGGACGACTGTTTCCATATAGAATGTTTCGTCAGACGGTTCAAAACCGCGCGAACCAATCGCTGTCACTCGATTTTGATCACCAAAACGAATCGGACGGCAATATTTACATGGCAAGTCACGCTTCGTATAGACGACTGTGATGTCAGCATTCGATTCTTTATGTTCACGCAAGACATCGCGATAATCTACTGCCGATAACACATTCGAACCCGAAATCACGAGGTAGTTTTCTTTACTACGCAAGAAGAAGTCGCGGTGTAAATGGAAGTTTGATAAATCGCCCCGGAATTCATGGGCATCTTGTGATAATGCCGGTGGGAAGATATAGAGTCCCCCGTTCGAACGGTCAAGATCCCACTCTTTTCCCGACCCAAGGTGGTCCATCATCGCTCGGTACTTTTCAAGCGTAAAGACACCAATGTTGGCGATTTCATTTTGTACCATGTTCGTCAACGTGAAATCAATCAACCGATACCGTCCGGCGAACGGAACCGCGGCTAAATTTCGATGCTCCGTCAGTTCTTTAAAGAATCCTTCTTCTCCACTTAAATTAATGACACCCAATAGATCTGCTTTCATCGGTAGTTCCCCCTTATTGAATCGCTTCTTTTACGACTTCATTTTTCTTGATGACACTATTTGCCTCGATGACGAACACTTCGCCGCCCGGTGTACCGATTGTTGCGCCGTCTTCGACGACGACGCCGTCCGCTAAAATCGCACGATGAATCGTGACATCTTTTCCGATTTTGACATTCGGGAAAATGACCGAATCTTTCACGAGTGCACCTTCCGCGACATCAACGCCGTAGAAGAGAACGGAATGGTTGATTTCACCTTCAATGTGACAGCCTTCATTGATGATTGACGTTTCAATCGTCGCATTGTTTCCGATGTACTGTGGTTGTTGATTCGGGTTAACGGAATGTACTTTCCACGATGGTTCATACAAGTCGAACTCTGGTTCCGCTTCAAGTAAATCCATATTCGCTTCCCATAACGACTGGATTGTCCCAACATCTTTCCAATATCCTTTAAATTTGTACGCGCGAATATTTAAGTTTTCAAACAACATATTCGGAATAATGTTTTTCCCGAAGTCAAAGCTTGACTCGGCATCCCCGGCGTCTTGAATAAGGTGACGTTTTAAAATATCCCAGTTGAAGACGTATATGCCCATTGAGGCTAAGTTCGATTTTGGATTTTCAGGTTTTTCTTCAAACTCATTGATCCGTAAATCATCATCTGTGTTTAAGATTCCAAAACGTGGTGCTTCTTCCCACGGCACTTCACGGACTGAAATCGTTACATCTGCCCCACCTTGACGATGCTCTTCAATCATCTTCTCATAATCCATCTTATAGATATGGTCTCCAGATAGGACAAGGACATAGTTTGGATCGTATTGATTGATGTAACTCATGTTCCGATAAATCGCGTTGGCCGTTCCTTCATACCAGTTCTTTCCGTTTTGGGCTTGATATGGAGGCAAGATCGTTAATCCCCCGTTTCGACGGTCTAAGTCCCAGGCACTCCCGATTCCGAGATAACGGTTCAATTCTAGTGGTTCATATTGCGTTAAGACACCGACTGTATCGATTCCCGAGTTCGTACAGTTCGATAATGGGAAATCAATGATTCGATATTTCCCTCCGAACGCAACTGCTGGTTTTGCAGTGTGTTTCGTAAGTGCTCCTAGACGTTTTCCTTCTCCACCAGCAAGTAGCATTGCCACAACATTCTTTTTAGCCATTTCGTCCCCTCCAGTTTATGCTCTTTCTTTACAGTCAGACCATGATGTAGTTTTTATACAGATACTCTTATATACCCACCTTTTCTCTTTTTAATATAACATTCCTGCAAAATAGGTTTATTAAAATACGAAATTCAGAAAAAAATCTATTCCTTTGCTTAAAAGAGACCGATAATAAGAAGGAAATGTCTTTTGAGAGGAGTTTTCATGAGAATTACGACTGGCTACCTTTTATTAATTGGACTTACTATCGGTTTACTTTTGACGTTGTTTTCCGTTCGCGACCAACTCGAGACGTCCCGCAAACTTTTCCATTGGGCAGATGTACAGACGACCCGTCAACCATTGACGTCGTACAAACCGATCACTGTCACATACGGCAAAGAGAAGGTAAAGTTGTACGATGGACTTCGCCGTGATGATTTAACAGCAAATGCGTTACCTAAAAAGGTCGAACAAACCTTCATCGCTATCGAAGATCAACGTTTCTATCAGCATGGTGGTTATGATATTACAGGAATTCTTCGCGCATTCACTGAAAATCAATCGACTGACCAAAAAGGGCAAGGTGGCAGTACGATTACACAACAATTGGCTCGAATGACGTATCTTTCAAATGAAAAAACATATACTAGAAAAATAAAAGAACTTTTAATCGCCATTTCATTGGAGCAAAAATACTCCAAAAAAGAACTCTTAACGGCATATGTCAATCAAGCCTATTTCGCAAATAATATTTATGGAATCGAACTGGCATCATCGGCGTACCTCGGAAAAAAGGCGAACGATTTGACGTGGGCAGAAGTGAGTTATCTAGCGGCGATTCCAAACAACCCCACACTATACGATCCGTTACGTTCACCTCAAAATACAGAAAAACGTCAACAGCGGATTTTAAAAATTTTAGCAAATACAGACACGATACCAAAATCGATTAAAACAAAAGAAATTGCATTGTCCTTCAATAAGCCGGTCATCCCATTCCCTGACTATATTGATGCAAGTGTCAAGGAAGCAATCCGTCAAACGGCCGCCATCAAAAAATTAGATTATGAGGCCGCACAACAATATCTGCATCAACATGGCGCGACGATTGCGACTTATTTGGATTCAACGGAGCAAACACGGGCCAAACAATCCATCGTGGCACTACCTAAGGAAATCGAAGGTGCTTATGTTGGAATTGATGGACGAACGCATGGTGTGACAGCACTTGTCGGCCATAAAACTGACTTACCTGGTCAATTCAATCGGGCAACACAATCCTTTCGTCAACCGGGATCCACATTAAAGCCCTTACTCGTCTATGGACCATACCTCGAGAAAACAAAAGCCACGTTAAGTAGTCCTCTTGACGGTCGTCCTGTTTGCTTTGACGGCTATTGTCCTGAAAATAGCGGGAACCGGATTCTTGGTGAAGTCACACTTGCCGATGCCATTGCCTATTCCTATAACACGCCAGCCCTTCGTGCGTTTTCTGTCTCCTTCGCTGAAGGATTAAAAGCGATTCGTCCGTTTAAATTCAGCCAATGGTCGAAGCAAGACAATGCCTACACGAGTGCGTTAGGTGGATTAAAATATGGTGTTAGTCCTTACGAGTTAACGAATGCCTATACAACGTTTGTTAATGACGGCTTGTATAGTCCAGCATCCATGGTTCGAACCATCACCTTATCGAAAGGCGAAGGGACGCTGTATCGGCATACTGTTCAAAATAATCGCATTTGGTCGAGTCGGACAAACCAGGTGTTACGTAAAGGATTGACGAATGTCATGACATACGGAACAGGGCGTCTTGGTTATGATGCACGCCCCACTTATATCGGTGGAAAAACAGGGACGACGAATGATAATAAAGATATGTGGTTCGTCGGAATCAAAGATCAACACATAGGAGGGATTTGGTTAGGCGCAGACATCCCACGACCTTTCCCTGCCGAGGCCAACTCAACGCTTCAAGTAAGGACGTGGGCTAACATTCTACGCTGACGATCATTTCGGGAATAAAATCGCTTCGCCTAACGAATTGAACAAAGTCAATCCGACCCAGGCTAAGCCAGCCAGTAAGATGCCCCATGCAAGAAACAAAAAGACAATCAAGCCAATCGCTCCGGCCGCAGTCGTCATCTTGCTGATTTGAAAGGTATAAAAGAAAAAATAAATTAGGAATGAACTTGCTAATACGAGGCAGACGAGTGGGAACGATGTCATGAAAGCAAAGCTGATGCATCCACCTACGAGCAATAAAATGCTACCAGGTCGAAGCATACTGAGTGTCGTCCCAATCTGTTCCTTGATGAAGAAGGCAAACCCTAACTGATTGATTGTGTCTGAAATCAGTTTGAGCGTACTAAAAATCATAAAATAGACAATCAAAAAACCAAGCCAAACTAATAATTTAGTGTCACGTGCGCTCAAAATTTGTAACAATTCATTGTATACACCGACATCCTTTAGCCATGAGAGTGCTAACTCCGATGTCGCAATCGCAAGCGACGTACTGAACAACAGGATGCTAATCAACGGCGCATAACTTAACAGATAGACATTCGTCCGCATTTCCAATCTCCATTCATAGAAAATTCATATGTAGCACACAATTTCTCTTACAGGTATACTATAATAGATTATATCGGTTATTGAGACTGAAGGGGGAAGCAAAAATGGCATTTATTTTAATGATTGGTGTAAGTCTCGCTTTCTTGACAGCGATTTTCACTGCAGGCTACAACAAAAAACCTGAAGGTAACGAATAATAAAAAGGCGCTGATGCATCGAATAGGATGCGTCAGCGCTTTTTTGTGTTTAAAGTAGTCCAGCGTACCCTTGCTGCCGTAATGCTTCATACACGATAATTGCAGCCGTATTTGAGACATTTAGCGAACGAACTAAATTTGACTGCGGTAATCGAATACAACGATCTGTATTTTGGTCGATCACTTCAAGCGGTAAGCCTTTTGTTTCTCGACCGAATACAAAGAAGTAGTCTTCCTCGACATTCGATAAATCAATTTGACTTGGATACTGTTCCCCATACTTCGTGATGTAATAAAACTTCCCTTCCGGGTGCTTCTCCCATAATTCTTCGAGTGAATCATGATATCTTACATCAACAAACTCCCAATAATCGAGTCCGGCTCGTTTCAACTGCTTATCATCCGTTGAAAAACCTAATGGACGGATTAAATGAAGAACGGAATGTGTCGCAGCACACGTTCTTGAGATATTTCCTGTATTTTGAGGAATCTCTGGTTGATACATTACAACATGAATTGCCATTATCTTCTCTCTCCTATCTCATGCGCAAGTAGCGCTTGTTTATGATCGATTCCACTCGCAAACCCCGTCAACTTTCCGGATGCCCCGATGATTCGATGACAAGGATAAATCAGCGCGATCGGGTTTCGATTTAATGCCCCACCGACGGCTCGCGCTGCTTTTTCGGAACCCATCATTTTAGCTAATGTTCCATAACTCGCTGTTTCTCCGAATGGAATCCTTCGAAGATTCGTAAGAACACGCCGCTGAAAATCCGTCACGTCGAGGCGGCAACTAATGCGTTCTAGCGCATTTGGTAGACGATTTTCATAATCATCGAGAGCTTGTTTTAGATGCAGTGGAAGTGGCGCTTCGTACCGCTGTCCTTCTCGAACATATCGTTTAGCGCGCTCAGTATCAAGACCAAAATCTAAATAAACAACGACGTCGTCCTCCCAGGCAATCAGTAACTCTCCGAACGTGAACTTCACTTGTTTATACGGCATCGGGTTCCCTCCACTCCGACAAAAGACGCTCACCTTCCGTTTGGACATCCTGTGCGGAATCATTCATTAGTCGTTCTTCTACGTAACTTTTTTCATCGCCCCCCGCAATACGGCCAATCGCCCAGAGCGCGAGAGCCCGCATATCATCACGTGGATCTGTTTCTGCCATCAAGCGCAGAGCATCAAGCGCTGTCTTGTCTTGATAATGGACGAGTGCACAAATCGCATTTCGTTGAATCGGCTTCTTTCCACGCCATGCTCCTGAAAGCGAACCGAATTTCGCTTTGAATTCACGATTGCTGAGCGACAAGATTGGAATTAAGAGTGGTTTGACTTGTTCCGGGTCCGGCTGCAATTCAGCATGTTGCGTCGCATGTTTTTTTCGATTGTAAGGACAAACTTGCTGACATGTATCACAGCCGTATAAGCGATTACCTAATGCGTAACGGAAATCTTCCGGAATCAGCGTCTTCGTTTGGGTAATAAAGGAGATACAACGTTTCGCATCAATTACCCCCGGCTCGACTAATGCATCCGTCGGACAGGCATCGATGCACTTATTACACGTTCCGCAGAGTTCTTCAACCGCTTGATCAGGAGGTAAGTAAAGATCTGTAATCAATTCACCGAGATAAAGATAAGATCCATGTTCTTCGCTAATGATCGAACAATTCTTTCCGCTAAAACCAATTCCTGCCCGTTCTGCGACGGCGCGATCGACGAGTTCACCAGTATCCACCATCGAACGTGTCTTTGCTCCAGGCGATAACTCTTCGATTTTTTTCTCTAGTAGCTGGAGTCGTTGATTCAGCGCCTGATGATAATCAAGCCCCCAAGAAGAGCGACCAAAAATCCCACGCCGTTCCCCGGCTTTCCCACGTGGTGCATCCGTTAACTTACTCGGGTAAGCAACTGCAATCGCGATGATTGATACCGCGTCATCTAGCAACAGTTTCGGAGTTGTCCGTTTTTCGAGATCAGGTTCTTCAAAACCAGATGCATAATTTTTATCCTGCTGATCAATCAATCGTTGTTTCATCGTTAAAAATGGATCGGCCGTCGTCACCCGAAACACATCGATCCCAATCTCTAAAGCATATGCTTGAAGTGTTTCTTTAAGTTGTTCTCCGCGCATGACAGATCCCTCCTTTCATCGTTCTATCCTAAACAAAAAGAGCAATGTGTCAGATGAAAACGACACGTTGCTCTTTTAAATAAGCGGGTGAAGGGAATCGAACCCTCATCATCAGCTTGGAAGGCTGAGGTTTTACCACTAAACTACACCCGCATGGGTTAAAACTAAGATTGTGAAAAGGTAAAGCGGGTGAAGGGAATCGAACCCTCATCATCAGCTTGGAAGGCTGAGGTTTTACCACTAAACTACACCCGCAAGATACCGGTGGTCGGAATCGAACCGACACTCCAAAGGAACACGATTTTGAGTCGTGCGCGTCTACCAGTTCCGCCACACCGGCACAATCTCTTGCAAAACTATTGAATTGAAAAGAATTGGAGGCGCCAGTCAGAATCGAACTGACGATAGAGGAGTTGCAGTCCTCTGCCTTACCACTTGGCTATGGCGCCACTCGTTGGAGCGGAAGACGGGATTCGAACCCGCGACCCCGACCTTGGCAAGGTCGTATTCTACCACTGAACTACTTCCGCTTAAAAAGCTGGGCTGGAAGGGATCGAACCTTCGCGTGCTGGAATCAAAATCCAGTGCCTTACCACTTGGCTACAGCCCAATAATAAGAGGGCGACTGATGGGAATTGAACCCACGAATGCCGGAATCACAATCCGGTGCGTTAACCACTTCGCCACAATCGCCATAATAAACAGGGGCAGCAGGAATCGAACCCGCGCTGACGGTTTTGGAGACCGTAGTTCTACCGCTAAACTATGCCCCTATGGTGGTGGGGGGGGGCGGATTCGAACCGCCGAACCCGAGGGAGCGGATTTACAGTCCGCCGCGTTTAGCCACTTCGCTACCCCCCCACAAATGGGAAATCAACTTCATTCTTCTATAAAAGGTGGCTTTGGACGGAATCGAACCGCCGACACGAGGATTTTCAGTCCTCTGCTCTACCGACTGAGCTACAAAGCCTTAACAATGGCGGTCCTGACGGGATTCGAACCCGCGATCTCCTGCGTGACAGGCAGGCATGTTAACCGCTACACCACAGGACCGTATGTATTGCGGGGGCCGGATTTGAACCGACGACCTTTGGGTTATGAGCCCAACGAGCTACCAGACTGCTCCACCCCGCGATGATAAAAATGGTGACCCGTACGGGAATCGAACCCGTGTTACCGCCGTGAAAGGGCGGTGTCTTAACCGCTTGACCAACGGGCCATCGTAGTAAAATTGAAACGTTACATATAATTATGGCGGAGAGCAAGGGATTCGAACCCTTGAGACGCTTATGACGCCTACACGATTTCCAATCGTGCTCCTTCGGCCACTCGGACAGCTCTCCAGTGAACGTGGTGAAGAAGTTATTAATGGCTCCGCAAGTAGGATTTGAACCTACGACCTACCGGTTAACAGCCGGTTGCTCTACCACTGAGCTATTGCGGAACGATCGCCTGGCAGCGTCCTATCCTCACAGGGGGAAGCCCCCAACTACTTTCGGCGTTCAAGTGCTTAACTTCCGTGTTCGGCATGGGAACGGGTGTGACCAC
>NZ_JACSMM010000016.1:0-8045 GCF_018618655.1 Exiguobacterium sp. s95
CGAAAGTAGTTGGGGGCTTCCCCCTGTGAGGATAGGACGTTGCCAGGCAATTGAAAAGGACCGATCTGCATCTTGCAGGTCGGTCTTTTTGTGTTGTGTGAAACTTCAGACTGTTCTGATTATTACTGGAGTCATTGACATGACTGTTTCTCCTTGTTACCATAACATCAATATTCTTTTATCAAAGAGAAAGCGAGTGGATAAACATGTGGGAGAATAAATTTGCTAAAGAGGGCTTGACGTTTGATGACGTTTTGCTTGTACCACGTCGTTCAAGTGTCTTACCACGTGACGTCGATCTATCTGTATCCTTATGCGAAGGGATTACACTGAACATCCCGTTGATCAGTGCAGGAATGGATACTGTGACGGAAGCACCAATGGCGATTGCCATGGCACGTCAAGGCGGTCTAGGTGTCGTCCACAAAAACATGTCGATGGAAGACCAAGCAGAACATGTCGATCGCGTCAAACGTTCTGAAAATGGTGTCATCACGAATCCGTTTTATCTTACACCTGAACGCCAAGTATACGATGCTGAATATTTAATGAGTAAATATCGTATTTCTGGTGTTCCGATCGTTAACAACGAAACAGAACGGAAACTCGTTGGTATTTTAACAAATCGTGATCTTCGTTTTGTTAAAGACTATTCGACGGTAATTGAGACGGTCATGACGACAGAAGAACTCGTCACTGCTACAGTTGGTACGTCACTTGAAGAAGCAGAACAAATTCTCCACAAACATCGCATTGAAAAGTTACCACTCGTTGATGAGAACGGTGTATTAAAAGGCTTAATCACAACAAAGGATATTGAAAAAGTCGAACAATATCCACATGCAGCAAAAGATCAATTCGGACGTCTTCTCGTCGCTGCAGCTGTCGGTGTCACGAAAGATGCATCTCTTCGCGCACGTTTTCTTGTTGATGCAGGCGTCGATGCACTCGTCGTCGATACGGCACACGGTCACTCTGAAGGCGTACTCTTAAAAGTACGTGAGCTTCGTGATGAATATCCAAATCTTCCAATCATCGCTGGGAACGTTGCAACCGCAGAAGCAACACGCGATTTAATTGAAGCTGGTGCATCGGTCGTCAAGGTAGGGATTGGACCTGGTTCAATTTGTACGACACGTGTCGTTGCGGGAGTGGGGGTTCCACAAATCACTGCAGTCTTTGATTGTGCGACAGAGGCCCGTAAGCATGGTGTCTCCATCATTGCCGACGGCGGAATTAAGTACTCGGGCGATATCGTCAAAGCACTTGCAGCTGGCGGTCATGCGGTCATGTTAGGTAGTCTGCTTGCTGGTGTTGAAGAAAGCCCGGGCGAAATGGAGATCTACCAAGGTCGTCAATTTAAGACATACCGTGGTATGGGTTCTGAAGCATCAATGAAACGTGGTAGTCAAGATCGCTACTTCCAAGAAGCAGATAAGAAATTCGTTCCAGAAGGAATTGAAGGTCGTGTCGCTTACCGTGGAAAACTCGGTGATTCTGTCTATCAACTCGTTGGTGGGATTCGTTCAGGAATGGGATATTGTGGAGCAGCTTCATTAGAAGAATTGCGAGAAGACACACAATTCATCCGCATGACGGGTGCTGGCTTACAAGAAAGTCACCCACATGACATTCAAATCACAAAAGAAGCATCGAACTATACACGCCAATAAAAAGAAAGCCCTGCAGATGATGCGGGGCCTTTTTTTGTTTATAGATTAATGATGTTAGGCGGCTCAAGGTGTTTCACGACATAGCCTATATGAAAATCACGGACACGTTCAAGCTGGTTTTGTTCACAGTCCGAAAGACTGCTGTTACAACTGCCAAGACTGTAACAACTCCCCAAGCCCCTCTTCAAGATCTGATTCCGATAGACTTGCAAAACCTAACACGATTTGTGGGTGCATTGCTTCTAACGGAAGTTGTGCATACTGGGATAAACCATAGACCTGAATTGAAGCGTCGTGTGCTCGCCTGACTAATTCTTCTTCCGTCATCCCGTTCGCAACAGAAACGACGACATGCAAACCCGCACTTTCGCCGGTCAAGCGCAGGGATGAGATAGCACGTAACGAATTGACGACGATGTCTAACTTACGCCGATAGATCTTTCGCATCCGATTCAAATGTTTCTCGAAGTCGCCTTCTTTCATAAAGCGTGTCAAAATCGTTTGATCAAAACGTGAGACACTGCATGTGTAATAGGAGAGTTCGGTCTGATAGCGCTCAAGCAAAGAAGGCGGAAGGACCATGTAGCCAATCCGCAGTGAAGGCATGAGCGACTTGGAGAAGGTGCTCAAATAAAGTACTCGTTCACTATCGATGCTGTGGAGTGACGGAATCGACTTGCCACTATAACGAAACTCACTGTCGTAGTCATCCTCAATGATGTAACGTGTCGGGGATTCAGCAGCCCAGTTCACCAATTGCCGGCGCCGATTGACGGATAAGATGCTTCCGGACGGAAATTGGTGGGCAGGTGTCACATACATGATATCCACATCAGTCTGACTTAAAGTCGAGACTTTGACACCACTTTGATCGACCGGAATCGGGATTGCTGTTCGTCCATGATTCTCAAGAATGAGTCTGGTCGCATGATAACCGGGATCTTCGATTCCGTAGGTGACGTGTTGTCCTAGCAGGAAAATCAGTTGGGGCAAAAGTTGTTCGACCCCAGACCCAATGATGATTTGTTCAGGCGAACAGATGACACCTCTTGAGTGATATAGGTAGGTCGCAATTTCAACACGTAAGGCGAGATCGCCTTGCGGGTGTCCGAGAGAAACAAGGGATTGATTATGTTCATCGATGACATCCTTCGCATGTTTTCGCCAACGTGAAAAAGGAAAAGATGATCCATCGATTTTACTCGGATGGAAATCATGACGGATATAGGTGGACGGAGAAAGGTATTGCTTCGTTGCTAGTGGTATTTTCTTTACATAAGCAAGCTCTTCGTGTGCTAAGACAAAATACCCTTTTCTTGAAACTGACTCGACATAGCCTTCGGCGACGAGTTGTTGATA
The DNA here is from genome assembly GCF_018618655.1 of Exiguobacterium sp. s95. Classification (NCBI taxonomy): domain Bacteria; kingdom Bacillati; phylum Bacillota; class Bacilli; order Caryophanales; genus Exiguobacterium; species Exiguobacterium sp. s95. The sequence continues at coordinate 3,033 of NZ_JACSMM010000016.1, forward strand.
GGCGAGCTCAATCGTCGTTTGACTCAAGTTCAAGAACTGACCGAGTTTTCGTTTTGACGGTAATTTGACACCATACTCTAGACGTCCATCGATGATTTCTTGACGAATCTGTTGATACAATTGCTCGTATAACGGCTTATTGCCCTCTCGTATTAACTCGAACGATAACATATCCATTGAAGTACCTCCTAAAACTGACCTGTTCATTTCATCATAAACTGATACTTTTAAAATAGTCAATCGAGACTATACTAAAACGTAAGTAAGGAGCTATCAATCAAATTGTTCAAGGGGGAATTTAGAATGATGGAACGGCAACAAGGAACGGATCGTGTCAAAAGAGGAATGGCTGAGATGCAAAAAGGGGGCGTCATCATGGACGTCGTCAATGCCGAGCAAGCGAAAATCGCAGAGGCAGCCGGTGCCGTCGCCGTCATGGCACTCGAACGTGTCCCGTCTGATATTCGCCGAGATGGAGGTGTGGCACGAATGGCAGATCCGACCATCACGGAAGAGGTCGTAAATGCCGTCACGATTCCTGTCATGGCGAAATGCCGAATCGGCCATATCGTCGAAGCACGGATCCTTGAGTCGATGGGGGTCGATTTCATTGATGAGAGTGAAGTCCTGACACCGGCTGATGAAGAGTACCATCTGTTGAAGTCGACGTTTACGGTACCGTTCGTTTGTGGAGCGCGCGATTTAGGAGAGGCGGCTCGCCGAATTGCGGAAGGTGCGGCGATGATTCGGACAAAAGGCGAACCGGGAACGGGTAACGTCGTCGAAGCCGTCCGGCATATGCGAAAAATTCAAGCTGAACTCAACCAGATTTTACATACGAATCCGGATGAGTTGATGACACGGGCGAAGGAGTGGGGTGCACCTTACGAAGTCTTACGGATGATTCAGCAAGAAGGGCGTCTACCCGTTGTTAACTTTGCTGCCGGTGGAATCGCGACGCCGGCAGATGCTGCATTGATGATGCATCTTGGAGCTGACGGTGTTTTCGTCGGTTCAGGCATTTTTAAATCGGAGCAACCGGAAAAATTTGCGAAAGCGATCGTCGAAGCCGTGACGTACCGGGATGACTTCGAACGAATTGCGTATCTCTCGAAAGGTCTCGGAACAGCAATGAAGGGGATTGATGTCACGTCGATGCCGTTTGAGGAACGGATGGCACCACGAGGATGGTAATCGGGGTACTTGGTCTACAAGGGGCAGTCAGGGAACATCTTGAGATGTTGGCATCGCTCGGTGTAAAAACACGAATCATCAAATCGGCGGAAGATTTAGAAGGAATCGCCGGACTTGTCTTGCCCGGTGGTGAGTCGACAGCGATGCGCCGATTGATTGATCGCTACGCCTTGCTTGTGCCCCTTCGACAAAAAATAAAGACGTTACCGATGTTCGGGACGTGCGCCGGGATGATTTTATTAGCGACGGAACTTGAACAAGGAGATGTTCACCTCGGGGCAATCCCGATGAAAGTGAAACGAAATGCGTTCGGTCGCCAAGTGGACAGTTTTGAAACGATGCTAGCCGTCGACGGAATCGGGGCGGACATTGAAGCTGTCTTTATTCGAGCCCCTTATGTCGAACGAATCGATCAAGCGACCCGCGTTCTCGCTCGCATTGACGACGAGATCGTCGTCGTCGAAACAGACATGCATCTCGCCTGTTCGTTTCATCCGGAATTAACGAACGATACCTGTTTGCATCGTTACTTTATTGAAAAAGTAAAACAGCAACGTTCGGTTCACGTCATCTAACGACAAAAAAAGTATCCTTCAGTTCAAGCTGTCGGATACTTTTTTTATGCTACACTGAGGGTATAAATGAATTGAAGGAGAGGAACGATGAAACGACTTTTCATACTCTTCTTGAGCGTCCTTTTACTGACGACGAGTCTACTCCCAGTGACGAGTTATGCCGAGGTACCGACGATCAAGGCAGAATCCTACATCATGGTCGATGCTGTGACCGGTAAAGTATTGTTAGAAGAACAAGCCGATTTGGCTTTACCTCCGGCTTCGATGACGAAATTGATGACACTTTACTTAGTCCGACGTCAAATCGAACAAAAGAAACTAAGCTGGAACAAAAAAGTTCAACCAAGCCAAAAAGTACTCAAATTAGCAGGCACACCAGGATTGGCACGGGTGCCGTTAAGCAATCGTACATATACCGTTCGTGAGCTCTATGATGCAGCGTTCATCAAGTCAGCTAATGATGCGGCTGTATTACTTGCTGAAGTCGTTGCCGGAACAGAACAAAAATTCGTCAAGCTGATGAATGAGACGGCGAATACATTTGAGATGGACAATACAGAATACTCAAATGCATCGGGACTCGATGCAGTCGATGCAGCCTTACCGGGGACGAACTTGATGACAGCGATCGACATTGCACTACTCGTCATTCGTTTTATTAAAGATTATCCCGATGTCTTAGATGTCACGAGTCGTTCTTCGATGAAACTGGATGGCATCACACTCCAAAACTCCGATAAGATGTTGAAAGATCAAAAGTACGCGTATCCCGGGATGCGTGGGATGAAGACAGGGACGACTGATCTTGCCGGATATTGTTTTGCCGGTGTCGCGACGAAAGATAACATGACGATCATTACAGTCGTCATGCGGACGACATCCGATCAAGCGCGGTTTGCAGAAACAAAAAAGTTACTCGATTATGGCTTCTCATCGTTTGAGCCGTTGACTTATTACGGAAAAGGCGAGCGGATTAAAGACGTCTTCCCGATTCGTGGTGCGGAAGAAACAGACTATGACGTCATCACGGATGCATCGCTTTACGTGACGGTGCCGAAGAACGCAGCAACCCGTCCACCCGTATTTACGTTTAATCTGACCCATGCACCAATCAAGAATGGCGCAAGTGTCGGAACGGTTCAAGTGAAGGATGAAGGCATGTACTTGCCGGGGTTTGATGTGCCGAGATCACTTCTCTATAGTGCGGAGCGAATCGCTTTGGCGAGCTTCAAGACCCGTTTGTTCCGGGCGATTGCGGCCTGGTCTGATAAAATTGATGATGCGATTCGTAAACCGGGACTTGTCAATCTCAAACAGGATAGTGTAAAGTAGAGCTAATCTCATAACGATGCAATGAACGGACCAAGTAAAGGAATTTATTCTGTTAAGAGAGCTAGTGGTTGGTGTGAACTAGTCAGAAGGATGCCTTGAATCGAGCCGGATCGCACACCTTGCGAACAAGGTGCGGGTACGCCCGTTATCGCGTCTTTGAGTTGGCTAGTACGACTAGCAATGAGGGTGGCAACGCGGATCCAGGTGATTCGTCCCTCTTCGGTTTTTATACCGGAGAGGGATGGATTGCCTTTTTTTATTGAAAAAAAGGAGGAATACACATGATTGATATTAAACGTCTGCGTCAGGATTTTGACGCAATCCAAGAAAAACTTGCACACCGCGGAGAAGATTTAACGGACATGAACCGGTTCATCGCGTTAGATGAAAAACGTCGTGAACTGATTGCCCGGACCGAGGTCTTAAAAGCGGAACGAAATGACGCGACGAAAAAAATTGCAGAACTCAAACGCAATAAAGAAAATGCCGACGAGGCAATTGCCGCGATGCGAACTGTCGGAGATGAGATTAAAGGAATCGACGACGAGTTGCGCGAAGTCGAAGCGACGTTGAATCAACTGTTGCTTGGTATCCCGAACATTCCGCATGACAGCGTCCCGATCGGTTCTTCAGAGGATGATAATGTCGTCATCCGTGAAGTGGGTGATAAACCGGCCTTTGACTTCGACGCCGTCCCGCATTGGGATTTGATGGAGCAATTAAAAATCGTCGACGTGGAACGGGCAGGGAAAGTCACAGGAAGTCGCTTCGTTTTCTATCGTGGGGCAGGTGCACGTCTCGAACGTGCGTTAATCAACTTCATGATGGACATGCATCAAGATGAAAACGGCTATACGGAAATTTTACCGCCACTCATGGTCAACCGCGAATCAATGACAGGAACAGGTCAACTTCCGAAATTTGAAGAAGATGCGTTCAAAGTCGAAGAGACGAACTACTTCCTCGTGCCGACAGCGGAAGTGCCGGTGACGAACATGCACCGGGATGAAATCTTGGCAGCAAGCCAATTACCGATCGGTTATGCAGCATACAGCCAGTGTTTCCGCTCAGAAGCCGGATCTGCCGGCCGTGATACACGAGGCCTGATTCGTCAACACCAATTCAACAAAGTGGAGCTCGTTCGTTTCGTTAAGCCGGAAGAGTCTTATGAACAACTTGAACTGTTGACTGGTCAAGCCGAAGAAGTGCTTAAACGATTGAAATTACCGTATCAAGTCCTCAGCATGTGTACAGCGGATCTTGGATTCACAGCAGCGAAGAAATACGATATCGAAGTCTGGATGCCGAGCCAAGGCGTTTACCGCGAGATTTCTTCTTGTTCAAACTTTGAAGATTTCCAGGCGCGCCGGGCACAAATTCGTTTCCGCCGGGAAGCGAATGCAAAACCGGAATTCGTGCATACATTAAACGGTTCTGCGCTTGCTGTTGGCCGGACGGTCGCAGCAATCTTAGAGAACTATCAACAAGCAGATGGTTCAGTTATTATTCCAGAAGTACTTCGTCCATACATGGGTGGACTCAAAGTGATTCAAGCATAAGTAGAAAAGGGGGAGCCTTCCCCCTTTATACTTTTAAAAAGTTTTTTTAGAAAAGGTCTTTACAGAGTAAAACCAAGATGCTATTATAATTTATGTCAGGAAGGCAAGCACGTTACAATTTGCTCGATTATAAGTACGGAGGCGTACTCAAGTGGTTTAAGAGAACGGTCTTGAAAACCGTCAGGCGGCGAAAGCCGTGCGTGGGTTCGAATCCCACCGCCTCCTCCATTTCTTTTTTTTTTACCTGAAAACTACATATAACTTGGAGGCGTACTCAAGTGGTTTAAGAGAACGGTCTTGAAAACCGTCAGGCGGCGAAAGCCGTGCGTGGGTTCGAATCCCACCGCCTCCTC
>NZ_JACSMM010000016.1:8145-14736 GCF_018618655.1 Exiguobacterium sp. s95
CACTTCTTTTTTTTTACCCAAAAATAAATTTAACATGGAGTCGTACCCAAGCCCGGCTGAAGGGGACGGACTCGAAATCCGTTAGGGGTCGTAAGGCCCGCGTGGGTTCGAATCCCACCGACTCCGCTTATATCGAGCATCTCACATCGTGTGAGGTGCTTTTTTATTGCACCAAGATCCGTTCGCATGCTATGTTTTCCTACATGTAAAAAGGAAGAAGGAGCACTTGATATGACCAATACAAAAGAAACCTTACTCACTCACTATAAAGAAACGATGAACTTCGTCCGTGAACTCGAACACATCCCGGAAGACGCGTGGCGTAGCTCATATGCGGAAGGCAAATGGACGATTGCTGAAATCGTAGGTCACTTGTCACCGTGGGACCGCTTCATGGTGGCAGAACGTCTTCCATTCATGTTGGCGGACGAACCATTCCGTGTGAAGCCGAACAGTCAGGAAGTCAACGAAGAAGCGGCGAAGATGAGTCGCGAGCAGCAACGAACCTTAACGATTGATGAATTCTTAGTCAGCCGTGACCTATTAAGCCGGGCCGTTGATTTGATTCCGGAAGAACGTTTGATGGATACGTTCACTTCGAACGGGAAAACGATGATGATCGTCGACTTGCTTGGCGCGATGAAACAGCACGACTTACATCACATCGACCAAATCAAACAAGTAACAGCACGCTAAAAAAAGCCCTTCGACGACTGTCGAGGGGCTCAGGCTGTAGACAAAGTGCCATCGGGAGATCAAGCGTCTTTTTTCGTTGCTTTCCTCGGGCGAGGCGCAAGCCGTTGCTCCTTCGTCCTAACGGACAAGAAGCAGGGTCTTGTCTGCCTCTGAACGTGCGTTCCCCGCAGGAGTCAACGAAACGTGACGCTTTTTAGGTAACACTATGACGGAAAGCCAGTCATGCAGACGGTTTAGGGCGCAATCCGTCTCGAATCGCTTAGAACCGCGAAAAGCAATCGGTCGCGACCCTGCAGCTTTGCTGTAGCGGCGCGGAAGATTGCCGCTTTGAAGACGAGGCGAGACAGGGAAGCGCGACCGGATTGTCTTTCGTTATCGCATGTTCACGCTTTATAAGAGTTTGTCTACACGCAAAAGCCCTTCGGCGACTGTCGAAGGGCTTTTGCGTGTGAATCAACGTGTTTTTGCAATCCGGGCGACTTCAAGTTGTTTATCGATTTTCGAGAGGATACGTTCAATCGACTCCGGTTCATTTAGAAGATCATATTCATCGATGGATAAACGAAGGACCGGGCAAATCGTGAAGTTATTGATCCAGTTCGTATACCGTTCGTACATCTCTTCCCAATACTCGATTGGTGTTTGCTGTTCCATCTCGCGTCCGCGGAGACGAATCCGGTCGAGCACCTGTTCAAACGATCCTTCCAGATAAATCAACAAGTCCGGATGCGGGAAAAATGGCGTCATGACCATCGCATCGAACAAACTGGAATACGTTTCGTAGTCCGTTGGTGACATCGTTCCTTTTTCGAAGTGCATCTTCGCGAAAATGCCTGTATCTTCGTAGATGGAGCGGTCTTGGATGAAACCACCACCGTATTGGAAGATTTTCTTTTGTTCTTTAAACCGTTCCGCTAAGAAATAGATTTGTAAGTGGAAGCTCCAGCGCTCGAAATCGTGGTAGAATTTATCGAGATAAGGGTTCGTATCGACTTTTTCAAGAGATGTCCGGAAGCCGAGTGCGTCTGCTAGACCATTCGTGATCGTCGATTTTCCGATTCCGACCATTCCACCGATCGTAATGACGGCATCTGCCGGAATATTGTATTTTTCACGTAACTTCGAGTTCATGCGTGGTTCGCTCCTTCATATAATTCATTGCGGATTTTAGTTAAGACATAATCCAAGTCTTCTGGGCGTTTGACGAAGTCGAGTTCATCTCCGTTAAAACGGATGACTTTGACTTCCGGGTGTTTGATTTGATACTCCGTGACGAACGTTTCGTAGTCTGCTGCGAGTTGCTCGAGATAATCGCGTGACATGTGTTCTTCAACTTCACGTCCGCGTAAGGCGACGCGTTTCATCAGTGTATCGATACTCGCATTCAAGTAGATGACGGCATCCGGTTTTGGCATATCCGTCGTTAAGATCGAATAAATTTGTTCATATTTATCGATGTGCTCTACTTTGAGCGAGCGGTGAGCAAAAATCAGGTTTTTAAAGATATGATAATCAGCGACGACAGAGCGTTGTTTACTTAGGTAGTGACGTTCGATATCATCGAGCTGTTTAAAGCGATTGCATAAAAAGAACATCTCTGTTTGGAAACTCCATTCTTCGATGTCCTCATAGAACTTTCCAAGAAAGGGATTTTCTTCGACAATTTCGCGTAACATAGAAAATGAGAAATGATGACTGATGGCGTTCGCAAGTGAAGTTTTGCCTACACCAATCGGTCCTTCAACCGTTATGAACATATTCAATTACCCTCCGTTCAGCAAAGTGCAATTTATATTTTAGCACAAAGCAGGGACCCCTGCCGAAGTTTCAGAGGGAGAATTTTTGTAAAGATAGGGAGTGAGTAGAAGTGGAGCGACACGAATATTATATGGAGCTCGCGATTGGTGAGGCGAAAAAGGCGGAAGCCATCGGCGAAGTGCCGATTGGGTGTGTCATCGTCAAAGACGATCAAGTCATTGCGACCGGGTATAATCACCGGGAAACGAATCATCAGGCGACGGCACACGCCGAATTACTCGCCATCGAGCAAGCGTGTGAAAAGCTCGGGAACTGGCGACTGGAAGGGTGCGAACTGTATGTGACGCTTGAACCGTGTCCGATGTGTGCCGGAGCCATCATGTTATCGCGGATTGAACATGTCATCTTCGGAGCCGTTGATCCAAAAGGTGGTTGTTGCGGAACTTTGATGAACCTCATCCAAGATGAGCGCTTTAACCATGTTTCACGTCTGACGAGTGGTATATTAGAAAAAGAATGTGGTGAGTTGTTAACGGCGTTCTTTCGCGAACTTCGTGCGAAAAAGAAAGCAAAGAAACGTGCAATGGGTTGCAACAATTTAGACGAAACAGTATAATGAAAAAGCACTCGAACGGGTGCCACTAAAAAACGATAAATCATTTGCCGTGCTAGGTGGGGATGTAGCGGTTCCCTGTCACTCGCAATCCGCTATAGCGAGACTGAATTCCATATCGAGGGATATGATTGGTATGGTCTGCCTTACGTAAGTAGCGTTGACGTTTGAGTCCTGCGCAACAGATACCCATGAACTAGGTCAGGTCCGGAAGGAAGCAGCCTTAAGTGGTGCTCTCTGTGTGCCGCAGGAGTGCTTGAACTGAGCAGGCTGCGTGAGTAACGCATGTTGAACATATTTCAGAATATGGTGCGCGGCAGTTTAATTTTTATAAAACAAGTCTACAGCCGGTTTCGGTTGTAGACTTTTTTAGGTAGAATAGAACAAGGATCTTAAAAAAGAGGAGGCGCAAATTTGGCCTATCAAGCACTATACCGCGTGTATCGTCCGCAGCGTTTTGATGAAGTCGTCGGGCAAGCACATATCACTCGGACGATTCAAAACGCATTGATGGAAGAACGGATGTCACATGCCTACCTATTTTCAGGCCCGCGCGGAACGGGGAAGACAAGTCTTGCGAAAATCATCGCAAAAGCAATCAACTGTGAACACGCACCTGTAAAAGAACCGTGTAATGAATGCCCGACATGTCTCGCGATTACGGAAGGATCGAGTCCGGATGTGTTCGAAATCGATGCGGCTTCAAACAACGGAGTCGACGAAATTCGTGAAATCCGCGATAAGGTGAAGTACCCGCCTTCAGAAGCAGCCTATAAAGTTTATATCATCGATGAAGTGCATATGCTATCGACGGGAGCGTTCAATGCATTATTAAAAACGCTTGAAGAACCACCGGCACATGCGATTTTCATCTTAGCGACAACAGAGCCCCATAAAATCCCGGCGACCATCATTTCGCGTTGCCAACGTTTTGATGTCAAACGCCATGAAGTCGACCAACTAGTCGAACGGATGCAGTTCATCTTATCCGATCAAGAAATTGCCTACTCGGAGACGGCGTTACGGTTGATTGCACGCGCAGCAGACGGAGGAATGCGGGATGCCTTAAGTTTACTCGACCAAGCAGTCGCTTTCTCGAATGGGGATTTGACGGATGCTGCCGTACTCGAAGTAACGGGTGCCGTAGAAGACGAAGCGTTGCTCGCGATTGCAAACGCACTTCATAATCATCAAGTCGATCAATTATTGCAGACACTTGAGCAGATGCAACGGGCAGGAAAAGACCTGAAGCGATTCGTCGAGGACCTGGTCTTCTTTTATCGGGATACGCTCCTGCTAAAAGCCTCACCGACGGCAGTCGATTTGTTAGAACGCGCCCGTCCGACAGAGGAATTCAAACAGTTCGTCGAAATGATTGAAGCGGAAACATGTTTCCATGTCATCGAACAACTGCATGATTGCCAACAACAGATGCGATTGACGAATCATCCACGTGTCTTAGTCGAGATTGCCTTCATCCAAATTACGGAACAGGGGCGTACGACGGGACAAATCGTCCAGTCATTGCAACAGGAAGTAAGAGAAATGAAGGAACAGATGCATCAGTTGAAAGCGAACGGTGTACCGGCAGCAGAAACAGTCGCGGCGCAACCAGCTAAACGGAAGCAAGGTCGTCCGACCGTGCGGATCGCGAAAGAGCGGATTCGACAAATGCTGATGCGAGCAGAAAAAGCACAATTGCTTGAAATCCAAGAGCGCTGGGATGCTATTCTAAAACTCATCTTAAAGCAAGATGGTCCGATCTATTCGCTTGTCCATGAAAGTAAACCCGTCTTGTGTTCGGGAGATACGTTATTGATTGAGTTTGATAACGGGAAGGGCTGGCATTTCGAACAAGTCATGACGAATGAACGAACGCGTTTCGTTATCGAAGAAGCCCTGTTTGAAGTATGTGGCGTCAAACGTGAGATTCTCGCAATTCTTGATCAAGACTGGAATGAATTAAAGGCAGAGTTTGTTGCAAAGCGAAATAGTAGTAATATAGAAGAGAAAGAGGTCGCTGAAGAATCGGAAAGCGATCGCTTATTATCCGAGACGCTTGGTCGTTTTGGTGATATCGTAGAATTTGAAGACTAATCTTACTTGAGGAGGAACAAATATGCGTGGTATGGGAAACATGAACAATATGATGAAACAAATGCAAAAGATGCAAAAGGATATGGCGAAAGCTCAGGAAGAACTTAAGGATTTGACAGTGACAGGTACAGCTGGCGGTGAAATGGTATCTGTCGTAGCTGATGGTCATAAAAATATCATCGACGTCATCATCAAAGAAGAAGTAGTGGATCCTGACGATGTCGAAATGATTCAAGATCTCGTCCTCGCTGCAACGAATGATGCATTGAAAAAAGTCGATGAACTTGTTTCAAGTAAAATGGGTAAATTTACGCAAGGTATGAACATGCCGGGAATGTTTTAAACTGTAGGGGGAAATCAATTGCAATATCCTGAAGCAATCAGTCGTTTGATTGAAAGTTTTACGAAGCTACCGGGGATCGGACCGAAAACGGCTGTTCGTCTTGCTTTTCATGTCTTAGACATGGAAGAAGATGATGTGTTGATGTTCGGGAAGGCACTCGTCAGCGCGAAGCGCGATATTTCTTATTGTAGCGTGTGTGGAAACATAACGGACAAAGATCCGTGTTATGTTTGTTCGGATAAACATCGTAATCGGACGGTTGTCTGTGTTGTTCAGGATTCGCGAGATGTGATTGCGATGGAGAAGATGCGAGATTATCAAGGGTTGTACCATGTACTCCACGGGGCGATTAGTCCAATGGAAGGGATTGGACCTGAAGACATTAACGTATCGAGTCTTTTGACACGTCTTCAAGAAGACGAAGCCATTACGGAAATCATCTTAGCAACGAATCCGAACATTGAGGGAGAGGCAACGGCGATGTACTTGTCACGTTTACTGAAACCGACGGGAATTCGTGTGACACGAATTGCACATGGTCTTCCTGTTGGGGGAGATTTAGAGTATGCGGACGAAGTTACATTATCCCGTGCGATGGAGGGAAGACGCGAACTATGAGTTGGTTTCGAAAAAAAATCCGAAACGAATACGATGAGCGTCTCCTTACAGAATTGTCTAAAGCAAAAGAAGACTACTTGATGAAACGTCATCTACTTGAGATTAGTTATGATGATTATGGTGATCTTGAAGCACAAATGAAATTAGCCGAGTCGTTGTATTTCTTCTATATAAGCGAAGCAAAACGAAGACGCGTTTCAATCATGATGAAGTGAACGAGTGAAGGCTGTGAGCCCGAGTGGTTTGCAGCCTTTAATCTGTTCTTAAAAAGAAGAATCGAAAAAAATGAAACTATTTTAATAAAACAGTTGTCATCCCCTAACTATCGTGGTATATTAATTCATGTCCTAAAGAGGACGCACGCTTGAAACGAACGAAAAAAACTTCTTTTAAAAAGTTGTTGACTTATCGTTCCAGACTTGGTATTCTAATTGAGTCGCCAAAACAGGCGCGGACGAACTTTGAA
>NZ_JACSMM010000017.1:0-6176 GCF_018618655.1 Exiguobacterium sp. s95
CCTATTGGTATGATGTGGTGGTAGGGATAGCCCCACGTAAAAAAAAGAAAGCCCGTTGTATGATAAAAGCCCTTCCTGATGACAGGAAGGGCTTTTAATTACGATACTTTCTCGACTACGAGACCCAGTTCTTCGTGATAATTTTGAAGAGTCGAGTATCTAAACTCGCGCAGTATGTTTTTGTCGTTCTTCAGCACTGCTCGGATGTATTTTTCAATCATCTTCTCAAATTCCATTTGAATTTTATCAACCTGCTTCTTGATTTTCAGGTAATCTTCTTTCTTTTTTAGATAAAAGATTTTTTCGTTTACTTGAGCTTGAGAAGTGATTATTACGGCTTTGGAATAGTCTAGTCCATGCCTAACTTTTTTCCCTTTCGAGTTAACCGACGTTTTCGTAGTGAAGTTGTATTTATGATCTATACTCATTGATGATCTTAAAGGAATAGCGAATTGAATGTTTTTTACTTTAACAACGAGAACTGCATATCCTCGCCCTTTATCTTTAAATTGACTACCGGGCGTTTTATCTAAAGCTTCTATCAAGTGTCCATTTTCTGCATAGAAAACGGGAGTTAACTGATGAAGGTTCATTGCAGTTCCTCCTCTCAATTTTAGTATGAAACTTTATAGAACAGTTCGATGCCTCTAGTTGGTACCCCCCATTTCTATTTACCCTTTTCAAAACACAGATTAAATCCAAATACCTTTTTCGCTCCAAATTATTCTTTTATCTATCATCTATTAGTCTCTTATATCATTAGTTTCTTAGTTATTATCTTCTTAGTCTCTTATATCATTAGTTTCTTAGTTATTATCTTCTTAGTCTCTTATATCATTAGTTTCTTAGCTATTATCTTCTTAGTCTCTTATATCATTAGTTTCTTAGCTATTATCTTCTTAATCTCTTATGTCGTTGGTTTCTTAGTTTGAAGATCTCTAGTAGACGTAAACAATCCTTTGTATCAAACCTAATATTAATCAAATAAAATGCGACTAATCTCCTAGAGCGATATTATGAATTATAACCTATAAACAAACAAATGTTCACTGTTTGTTCAAGATTTATAAAGCGTACTTCTTTCTAAGAAAAAAATACATACTTGACTTTAGCAACGTAAAAATTTTTTTAAAAACGATGCGAAAAAAGTTTGTGAAAACACCCTTTTTTCGCATCGTTTTTAAAAAATCTATTTATATCAACAACATCCTTGCGAGGAATTGTCATTTCACGCAACGATGGCAGTTTTTGATGATTTCTGAGCACTCTACTTCATTTTTTGATGTAGCATAAAGTTATGTCATATTACATAAGGAGTGGTTCCCAATACGTTACCTTCGGTACTTCGTCTACTTCATGTTGCTCGTCCTTGTCGACTACTACATGAGCAAATACGTTTCTTATAACAAAGAACTAGTCCCTCTGCTGATGAAATCAGCAGCCTTATTAGCGACTGCCTTTTCTTTGATCTACATCGAGCAACGGCTCCGGAAGAACAAGAAAAAATCTAATAAAGCATGATGACCTTTAGTTTTAAAGTACTCGAGCGTTCGAGATTTCACGGTACAGTTCAATCTCTTCCGGATGCTGGGCTTCCCATTCGAGATTTTGCAACAGTGGGATTTGAATCGTCCCCTCCATCTCCGACATCAAGTTCGCCAACCGGACATCACGCCGATTCGTGTTCGGATCTTCAAGAATTTCTTCGAAATCTTTTCGAAAGTTCGCTAAGGTTTTCATCTGTTCGTCCTCCTTATTTTTGTTTTCGCATGTAATCCTGCAGGATGCCTTCGACGAGTTCGTATAGTTTCACGTCATTCTCGAGCGCGATATGCTTCAGACGCTTGTGGAGCGTCACATCGAGGTCGAGCGAGACCTTTTTTCGGATAATTTGTTGCGGTTTCGTCTCGATCTCGAAATAGCCGTCGTCGAGTTGCGACTGTCCGGTCACGGGATCCACACGTAATGGATCCGTCGCTCGATTCTTTTTCTCCTTCACTCGTGTCGATTGGACGAAGTCCAGAACACGCTTATGGGCGTTCGGATGGTCTCCAGCAATCTGCCAACGCTTCGTCTGTTGGTCGAACGTCGCCCCAGCCTGTTTCAAGGCTTCTCGTAGCTTCTCCTTACCCACTGGAGCATGCTGTTTTGCGATTTCGAGAAACTTCATACGTTTGTTGAGTTCCGTGACGTCAAAGATCGTCAGTTCCATTTCTCTCATCTGTTTCAATCCTCCTTGCTCGGCACCATCCTTATTTCCTAACCTCTTACCCTCTTAAATTTCTAGATTACAGGGCTAGATGCCTGCATTCTTTTTAAAAATTTCGCTATTCTAGATCGTTCGGTAGTTGATATAAACCATACATTCCAAAATCCCTTTTTCTCTCTGGATGCCTGTTTAAGATTTTCGCTTTCCTGATCTACCGCACTTCGTTTTCGGCGTTTACGCCTTCACTCCGTTTGCTGGCGTACTGCGTCACATTGAATGGACTCGCTTCGCTCCCTCCTTCAACGTTCCTCGCACGACATGTTCTCCAGTCGTTGATCTTCATCTTTCCGGCATTTTCTATTCCTTTTTTTAATTAAAAAGACTTGTAGAACCCGAAGAGCGAGGACATACTGCGGTAGGCAGGCGAGGAAAACGGCTGGATGGGCAGACTAACCCCTTGCAAAAGGAAAGAGTTAAATCTGCCCATCGGTGCACTGCGTCCAGTGTAGGACGAGGTATCCGTATGTCTAGGCGTTCCAAGATTGCAGGGGAGTCTCGCCCCTACGATATGACTCGCTGCGCTCTCGCGCACACAAGGCGTTTCCACGCCCTACCTTGCTGCCTTTCGGCGACTCGTCATATAACCCACTGTATGGCGGCCAAAAGCCGTCATACGTCGTGTCACAGCAATCATACAGCCGCCTACTAGGAAATTCCCCACCGTTTGTCGTGGGACTGCCTACGGTCTCGTACCATATGACCCCGTCCGAACCTCTCAACGATCTTTACCGTATCCCTTCGGGACTTAGGCTATGTACAGGGCTCTCCGTCCTTCCCCTGCTAACGTCGCATCACCTACTGGAACTGCGGTGATGACCGATCCATTCTACTGCGTCGGCTGGATGAACCTACTCGTTTAAAGAGCGAGTGCTGACCTCTTTTTTATGTAAGACCAAAACAAAAAGGACATCGTTCAGTAGCGAGTTTCGTAAAACTTGCTACTGAACGATGTCCTTTTTCTACACTAAAACCTTGAATGTTCAAGGTTTCCTTAGTATGATAAGTGCATCTAAGTTGAAGTCACGTGCAATGTGCCTTCAACTATTCAATAGCAAGTGTTCGTGCACTCGCTATTCAAAAGCGTCACTTCGTTGATCATCTACTCGTTTGGCGACAAGTAGATGGGAGAAGTGGCGTTTTTTGTTGTTCCGTCCGTATTTTGTTACTGATTATTGTACGCTTACATCAATTTTCTGACAACATTTTATTTTTATCACTCATCAAATCTCAATTCAAAAAAATAAATTTCAAATGCTTTTTTCAAATTGAAAATTCATTTTGAAAAACAAAAAAACACGATTACTAGCACTAGTAATCGTGTTTTTTTAGTGGCAAACGCCGTGCCAAAATGCCGTTTTTAGTGGCACGCGGTGTGACCTTTTGGCGTTTTTGATGATATCAGGGAAACACTAGGCTCCGCCTAGGCTAGCACGGTGAGTGATAGCAGTTTCCCCTTATGCTCTTTTTCATTTGTTTTGATCTTTTTTTATATATTTTTTGTTTTACCAAGTGAAAAATAAACTGTCGTGAACAAGCTCATCTTCCATGATTTCTCCACTTCTTTGAAGTCTATTTATCATCGACGGCCCACAGTTTACAAAGACGGCTCTCTCGAATAATCCTTCTGGAGCTTCGATTCCTATGTCTTCTCTTCCTGATCTTTTCGTTCCGTTTATGGAGAGCATCACCTTGGCTCCTCTCTCTTTACACTCACGAATTTTAGTCCATAGATCTTCGATATCAAATGCTTGTGCTCCATACAAAATCTTTTGACTGTGTGTATAAGGAGGATCACAATAAACCAAATCGCCCTCTCCAGCCATGTCCATTACTTCTCTGAAATCTCGATTAATAAAACTTACATCCTCTTTTAATAAGTCATTCCAAGCAAGCACTCTCGATTCAAATGTCTCTGGAGAAATAGGATTATGAGGACCGATTGGCGTGCTCATATATCCATCACTTTTACGAAAACGAATGATTCCGGAGTAACAAGTTC
Organism: Exiguobacterium sp. s95; assembly: GCF_018618655.1. NCBI lineage: Bacteria > Bacillati > Bacillota > Bacilli > Caryophanales > Exiguobacterium > Exiguobacterium sp. s95. The sequence continues at coordinate 4,269 of NZ_JACSMM010000017.1, forward strand.
TGGTGAGCAACGCAAAATCTAAAGCATTGAAATCTTTATTAAACCGATCTCTAATCTCTAAATATTTCGCTTGTCTATCTTCGTTGTAAGTAGAAATATTCTTTCGGTAATGATCGATCAAAATTTCCGGTTCGTCTTTTACATAATTGAAAATCTCGATTAGAAATGGGAGGATATCAGATCCAACTGCTTTTGTGTACTTTTTAATTAAGCTATTTTGATTCATGCTCGAAAGTTCTGCTAGTACTGCTCCACTACCTAAGAAAGGTTCATAGTAAGTGTTTATGTCATCAGGCATATATGAAACGATTTCCTTTGCAAATCGATGCTTATTCCCGATCCATTTTAATAACTGTGGTACGTTAGTTTTTAATTGATTCAATTCCTTCACCTCATTCATTGAGCATTATATCATATGTCACTTAAAGTATGTAGACTTATAGTCTGCACGATAGTACATTCCTTCTATAACGTTACATAAAAGAAGGTTGGTATCATGACATACGAAAATGAAATTAAACAAAACTTCGGAAATACACTTAGAGTTTTGAGAAAAGAACGTAACCATAGCCAAGAGAAAATTGCTGAAAGTACAGGACTACATCGTACGTACATTAGCGATATTGAGCGAGGCGATCGCAACGTCTCTTTACTAAATATCATTAAGATTTGTAATGCTCTAGATATAACGCCTTCTTCCTTCTTTTTGTATATGGAAAAGGGAGAGAATAGCCGTGCAAGCAAATCCGAAATTCCAAAATAAAAGTTCTTCTTTTTGGGCATATGCCAAGCTACTATCTGAAAAGCTTGGATACTCTAAATCCGGATCAATCATCTTTCATAGTAAAGATAAAGCGATTGACGCTCTTAAAAAACTAGAGATTCAAATAGAAGAAGATCTTCTGGACGACGCTTTAGAATACCTAGAGTATAGGGCTCATCTTTTAAATTCAGTCAAAGATAACTTCATGAATGCTTCTGAAGCAAAAGCACTCTTCGAAAACTACAAAGATATTCACACCAGCAATAATTTCACTTCTAACTTCCCACTCAACAAGCAAAGTAACGAAAAAAAAGACCACGCATTTTTTACATGCATAATCAATACACTAACCGAAAAAACAATACGTGATTTCGCTTCTGAAAACAACTTAATCTACGGTGAAGATATAGGATTTAACGATGATCCAAGAAGTCTATCTTACGTTCTAAGCGAAGATAAAAAACTAGAAGGTATATTCTCAAGACGTTTTGATGGTGCATTCCCTGATGTGAACAACGCTCATTTGATTTGGGAAATCAAAGAGTATTACTATACAACCTCTTTTGGCAGCCGTATCTCGGACGGAGTTTACGAAACACAATTAGACGGTTTTGAAGCAAAGCAAATCCGGGAAGACACCGGAGTCAACATCAAACACGTATATATGATCGATTCATACAGAGTCTGGTGGGATGATGGTAAATCATATTTATGTCGTATCGTAGACATGATGCATATGGGTCTTGCCGATGAAGTACTGCTTGGGAGGGAAGTTGTAGATCGCTGGCCATTAATATTAAAAGATACATTGAAGTACTATAAACATAATTTTTTAAATGATTAAGACAGTCTATAAAAACAAGAAAAGCGTTTCAGAGCTAGGTATAACGGAAACAGGTCTATAAGTCAGATTGAAAACCCAAGATCCAGAAAGATTCTTCGTTTCCTCACTCTGGAGTTGCTTTTTCTTTTGATTGACTGACTTTTATCACTATGACTATAATCAATTACGGATGTTGTGGCGGCAAGGGTGACCCCACGTAAAACAAATAATACCCTATTGGTATGATGTGGTGGTAGGGATAGCCCCACGTAAAAAAAAGAAAGCCCGTTGTATGATAAAAGCCCTTCCTGATGACAGGAAG
>NZ_JACSMM010000018.1:0-2961 GCF_018618655.1 Exiguobacterium sp. s95
CCATGCTTCCACCCGTGACCTATCTACCTCATCGTCTCTGAGGGGTCTTTCTTGATTACTCAAAGGGAAATCTCATCTTGGAGGGGGCTTCATGCTTAGATGCTTTCAGCATTTATCCCGTCCGCACGTAGCTACCCAGCGATGCTCCTGGCGGAACAACTGGTACACCAGCGGTGCGTCCATCCCGGTCCTCTCGTACTAAGGACAGCTCTCCTCAAATTTCCTGCGCCCACGACGGATAGGGACCGAACTGTCTCACGACGTTCTGAACCCAGCTCGCGTACCGCTTTAATGGGCGAACAGCCCAACCCTTGGGACCTACTCCAGCCCCAGGATGCGATGAGCCGACATCGAGGTGCCAAACCTCCCCGTCGATGTGGACTCTTGGGGGAGATCAGCCTGTTATCCCCAGGGTAGCTTTTATCCGTTGAGCGATGGCCCTTCCATGCGGAACCACCGGATCACTAAGCCCGACTTTCGTCCCTGCTCGACTTGTAGGTCTCGCAGTCAAGCTCCCTTCTGCCTTTGCGCTCTACGAATGATTTCCAACCATTCTGAGGGAACCTTTGGGCGCCTCCGTTACTGTTTAGGAGGCGACCGCCCCAGTCAAACTACCCGCCTGACACGGTCCTCCAGCCGGATTACGGCTGCGAGTTAGAGACTCTATGCATGAAGGGCGGTATCCCAAGGGTGACTCCTCCGAAGCTGGCGCTCCGGTCTCGACGTCTCCCGCCTATCCTGTACATCATGCACAAAGCCTCAATATCAGGCTGTAGTAAAGCTCCATGGGGTCTTTCCGTCCTGTCGCGGGTAACCTGCATCTTCACAGGTACTATGATTTCACCGGGTCTCTCGTTGAGACAGTGCCCAAATCGTTACGCCTTTCGTGCGGGTCGGAACTTACCCGACAAGGAATTTCGCTACCTTAGGACCGTTATAGTTACGGCCGCCGTTTACTGGGGCTTCGGTTCAAAGCTTCGCTTGCGCTAACCCATCCCCTTAACCTTCCAGCACCGGGCAGGCGTCAGCCCCTATACGTCATCTTGCGATTTAGCAGAGACCTGTGTTTTTGCTAAACAGTCGTTTGGGCCTATTCACTGCGGCTCTACTCATGTAGAGCGTCCCTTCTCCCGAAGTTACGGGACCATTTTGCCGAGTTCCTTAACGAGAGTTATCCCGCGCGTCTTAGAATTCTCATCCCGCCTACCTGTGTCGGTTTACGGTACTGGCACCTTCCACCTCACTAGAGGCTTTTCTTGGCAGTGTGAAATCGTGACCTTCGTCCCTAGGGGACTCCGCGTCGTTCCTCGATCTTGGTGCCTGACGGATTTGCCAATCAGACAATCTCGAAACTTACACATGCACTTCCATCCGCATGCGTCACTATCCTCCTGCGTCCCCCCATTGTTCAAACGGTGGATCGGTGGTACAGGAATATCAACCTGTTATCCATCGCCTACGCCTTTCGGCCTCGGCTTAGGTCCAGACTAACCCTGAGCGGACGAGCCTTCCTCAGGAAACCTTGGGCTTTCGACGGAGGGGATTCTCACCCCTCTTTTCGCTACTCACACCGGCATTCTCACTTCCAAACGCTCCACTGCTCCTTCCGGTACAGCTTCACAGCGGTTTGGAACGCTCCCCTACCATTCCTTACGGAATCCGCAGCTTCGGTGGTATGTTTAGCCCCGTTACATTTTCGGCGCGGCGCCACTCGACTAGTGAGCTATTACGCACTCTTTGAATGGTGGCTGCTTCTAAGCCAACATCCTAGCTGTCTAGGCAGCGCCACATCCTTTTCCACTTAACATACACTTTGGGACCTTAGCTGGCGGTCTGGGCTGTTTCCCTCTTGACTACGGATCTTATCACTCGCAGTCTGACTCCCGAGTATAAGTTGCCGGCATTCGGAGTTTAACTGAATTCGGTAACCCTGTGGGGGCCCCTAGTCCAATCAGTGCTCTACCTCCGGAACTCTCAACCTCGAGGCTAGCCCTAAAGCTATTTCGGGGAGAACCAGCTATCTCCAGGTTCGATTGGCATTTCACCGCTACCCACACCTCATCCCCGCACTTTTCAACGTGCGTGGGTTCGGACCTCCAGTCAGTGTTACCTGACCTTCATCCTGGACATGGGTAGATCACCTGGTTTCGGGTCTACGACAACGCACTATGGCGCCCTATTCAGACTCGCTTTCGCTACGGCTCCGCCTCATCAGCTTAACCTCGCGCGCTATCGTAACTCGCCGGTTCATTCTACAAAAGGCACGCCATCACCCATTAACGGGCTCTGACTACTTGTAGGCATACGGTTTCAGGATCTATTTCACTCCCCTTCCGGGGTGCTTTTCACCTTTCCCTCACGGTACTGGTTCACTATCGGTCACTAGGGAGTATTTAGCCTTGGGAGATGGTCCTCCCGGATTCCGACGGGGTTTCACGTGTCCCGCCGTACTCAGGATCCACTCTGGAGGGAAAACAGTTTCAGCTACAGGGCTGTCACCTTCTTCGGCCGACCTTTCCAGGTCATTCACCTACTGTCTTCCTTTTTGACTCCGTATAGAGTGTCCTACAACCCCGGAGAGCATGCTCTCCGGTTTGGGCTGTTCCCGTTTCGCTCGCCGCTACTCAGGGAATCGCATTTGCTTTCTCTTCCTCCGGGTACTTAGATGTTTCAGTTCCCCGGGTCTGCCTCACGCTACGCTATGTATTCACGTAACATGTCCCATCCCATTACGGATGGTGGGTTCCCCCATTCGGAAATCCTCGGATCAAAGCATACTTACTGCTCCCCGAAGCATATCGCTGTTCGTCGCGTCCTTCATCGGCTCCTAGTGCCAAGGCATCCACCGTACGCCCTTCATACCTTGATCTAGCATTTTGGTATTCTAAGAACACACGTCTAATGACATGGTTATAAAAATTTGATGTCTTGTTGATGTCTTCAGTTTTCAAGGTGCGAGTG
>NZ_JACSMM010000019.1:0-1360 GCF_018618655.1 Exiguobacterium sp. s95
TTTAAGCTGCTATGAGATGGCTTCGGTATTGTGCCGGAGTCATCTTTTGTAGTTTCCATTGTCTTCGTTCGCTATTGTAATAGTCAATGTATACATCGACCATAGCGCAGACCTCATCGAGGTCAGATGCTAATTGATAATCGACATAATCTTTCAAGTGCCCAAAGAATGATTCCATCGGGGCATTATCCAGGCAGTTTCCTCGACGTGACATGGATTGAACCATCCCCATCTCACGAATCCGTGCTTGATAAGCAGGATGCGTATAATGGAAACCTTGATCGGAGTGTATCATGGCTTCCGGATGTGTATTCCCTTGAAGTCGTTCTGCGAGTTTATTCGTCGTATGAAGGACGAGTTCCATCCGGAGGCTCATTGATACATGATGTGCCACAATTTCACGTGTAGCGACATCCTTCACGCAAGAGAGATAGGCAGTTTGACCAGACCCAATTCGGAGATAGGTGATGTCTGTGACGAACACTTTACCTGGCTCTACTTGCTTGAACCGGCGGTTCAAGTGGTTCGGCACAGTCTTATGTTCATATGTCGCTTTGGCGATTTTACGGTAGGGGTTCTGCCTGCGGATTTTCGTCACGATCCCAAACTTTCTCATGATACGAAGAATACGCTTATGATTCATCGGCCCCCCCATAAGATCAAGCATTTCCATGTAAAGACCACGATAGCCAATCTTCTTGTCGTGACGGTCGTGAACACGTTTTAGAAGAAGGTAGTCCGCATAGTCGCGTTCTTCCCGAAGGGAGTCACTGTCCGTACGCGCAAGCCAGGCGTAATAACCACTGCGACTCACCTCAGCGAGCGTGCAGAGATCTGTGACGAACCGACTCGTCGATAATTTTCTTACAACAATATTAATTGCCTGATAGCGCTCAGACGCTGTTAGCTTCGGTGCTTCGCCTCTCTTTCGAGAGCTTCTAGCTTTTTTAGTAATTCGTTCTCCGCCGTGAGGTACTTGATCCGTGCTTCAGCTTTCGCAAGAAGTCGTTCGATGGAATCGTCTTTTTTCGGTCGACCACCAAGATTTGATTTTCCACGTCTCTCATTCAGGAGTCCTTCTTCCCCATAAATACGATATGTCTTCCGCCATCGCTTCAACGCTTCGTTCGTCGTTTGCTTACCGATCATGACCAAGTCGAAGCCGCTCTCCTCAAAGATTTGTATTGGTCGTTTCCCAGCTAAATTCTCATGTACAGCGTAAATCTTGAATTCTCCCTTGTATTGGATGGTGCGATCCGATACCGAGGCTACGTGGGGATTCGCTTCAAGTTGTCTGATTTGATCTGGATTAAAGGTACGTCTGTTCATAAATAGTCCTCCCGTATGAATTGAATAGATA
>NZ_JACSMM010000020.1:0-1207 GCF_018618655.1 Exiguobacterium sp. s95
CCGTTCCCATGCCGAACACGGAAGTTAAGCACTTGAACGCCGAAAGTAGTTGGGGGCTTCCCCCTGTGAGGATAGGACGTTGCCAGGCATACTTTTTTAATAAAGTATTTGACAATTTTGACTGACTAATATAACATTATAGAAGTCGTCAAGTTACCACGGTCCTGTGGTGTAGCGGTTAACATGCCTGCCTGTCACGCAGGAGATCGCGGGTTCGAATCCCGTCAGGACCGCCATTTTTATTTACCGATCTTTTTCATTATGGCTTTGTAGCTCAGTCGGTAGAGCAGAGGACTGAAAATCCTCGTGTCGGCGGTTCGATTCCGTCCAAAGCCACCATTTACACCTGCCGGTGTAGCTCAGCTGGTAGAGCAACTGACTTGTAATCAGTAGGTCGCGGGTTCGACTCCTGTTGCCGGCACCATTTTTCATTTAATATGGCGGTTGTGGCGAAGTGGTTAACGCACCGGATTGTGATTCCGGCATTCGTGGGTTCAATTCCCATCAGTCGCCCCATTTTATTTTTAATTTAATACTAGTTTGTGTCATTAGCTCAGTTGGTAGAGCATCTGACTTTTAATCAGAGGGTCGCAGGTTCGAATCCTGCATGACACACCATTTTTATGCGGGTGTGGCGGAATTGGTAGACGCGCTAGATTTAGGATCTAGTGTCTTTGACGTGGGGGTTCAAGTCCCTTCACCCGTACCATTTATATTTATAATGCGGAAGTAGTTCAGTGGTAGAATACGACCTTGCCAAGGTCGGGGTCGCGGGTTCGAATCCCGTCTTCCGCTCCATTTTTTAAATAGAAGTAACAAAAAATAGCATAATTTGCGGTCGTGGCGGAATGGTAGACGCGCTAGGTTGAGGGCCTAGTGGTGGCAACACTGTGGAGGTTCAAGTCCTCTCGACCGCACTTATTATGCACCCTTAGCTCAGCTGGATAGAGTACTTGACTACGAATCAAGGGGTCGGGAGTTCGAATCTCTCAGGGTGCACTTTTCGGGAAGTAGCTCAGCTTGGTAGAGCACTTGGTTTGGGACCAAGGGGTCGCAGGTTCGAATCCTGTCTTCCCGACCATTATTATTATCGGACTTTGAAAACTGAACGATGAGGCAAAAACGTATCTTCGGATACAAACAATGAATGAAGCGCAAGCTTCGTCAACGTGACTTTTAGTCACACAAACGAGCAAGTCAAACACTT